>JAAXQM010000219.1 GCA_012974295.1 Dehalococcoidales bacterium | reverse complement strand
CGATGCCCAGGTACAGTTCCCCCGCGATTACACCCTCTTCCTCTACCAGAACCTTATCCACGGGCACGCCATTTGCGGATGTCTGATGGGTTATCAGCTGCATCCCGATTATCTCGCCCGCCAGTTTTTCTACCTCATTAAGGGATTGTGCTGTCTTAATCCCTCCGCCCTTACCACGGCCGCCGGCGTAGACCTGGGCCTTAATTACCACTCGCCCTCCGAGCTCTGCAGCGATTTTATTGGCCTCGGCCGGTGTTGACGCCACACCTCCCTTGGGCACGGGAATACCATATTTGGCGAACATCTCCTTGGCCTGATATTCATGTATCTTCACTTTGTCGCTCCTTTCGACATACCTTCCCACCCGGAAGCTAATAAATTACACGATAGGTTTTTGTGTAACTAACAGTTTATACCACCAGTGGCATCCTTTTTTATAGTATAGGGAAGAGTTTTTCCGGATATCACAAAGCATAGAAAGCGGAGGGGATGGGATTCGAACCCATGGTCCCGAAAATCGAGACTGCGGTTTTCAAGACCGCCACCATAAGCCTCTCGGTCACCCCTCCCATGATAGTATACATTTGCTATTTAATAATCTCAAATCCGGTGTACGGGTGGAGTGCCTCGGGTATTGCTATGCTTCCATCGGCCTGCTGACAGTTCTCTAATAGGGAGATAAGGACGCGTGGTAACGCCAGGCCTGAGCCATTTAAGGTGTGGACAAACTGAAGCTTGTTGCCATTCTCAGGGCGAAAGCGGATATTGGAGCGCCGTGCTTGAAAATCTCCGCAATCCGAGCAGGAACTGACCTCCAGCCACTCACCGCAGCCTGGTGCCCACATCTCAATATCGTATGATTTAGCGGAGACAAAACCAAGATCGCCGGTGCAAAGTTGGATTACCCGATAGGGGATATTTAGCCTTCGGCATACTTCCTCAACATCCCATGCTAATTTCTCCAGTTCCTCGTTAGAAGAATTGGGTGTAACGAATTTGTAAAGCTCCACCTTATCGAATGTCGAATTGGTGCCCCCGTTTAATCCCTCTTGTATCCTTGCCCGCTGACATCTTCTCGCGGCGAAAACATGGAGTATAGGCTACATAATACAGGGGGAGAGTGTCATGGGTAAGAATTTCGTCACGGTGAATGTTGGTCAGCGGGACCTCCGCTGTGGGTACAAACCAGAAATCATCCTCATCGTCATGGTAAAGGTTGTCGGCAAATTTGGGTAAGTTTCCTGAACCTACCATGCATTCCCGTTTCAACATAAAGGGGGGGTATATCTCCGTATAGCCATGCTCTCTGATATGGAGATCCAACATAAAGGAGATCAGGGCTCTCTGGAGGTGAGCCCCTAGTCCTTTAAGGATATAGAAGCGGGTGCCCGAGAGCTTAGCACCCCGCTCAAAATCTATAATGTCAAGAGATTCTCCCAGTTCCCAGTGTGGAATGGGTGTGAAATCAAATTCCCTGACTTCCCCCCATTTCCGTATTTCCACATTATCGCTTTCATTTTTGCCTAAAGGAACGCTAGCGTGGGGTATATTGGGCACGCGGAGGAGACGATCGTTTAGCTGTCCTTCGATTGTCCCGATCTGCTCATCAAAGGCCTTGATTCGATCACCCATATGGCGCATCTCCTCAATGAGTTGGGGCGGCTTCTCACCGGTTTTTCCGATTTGTTTGCTCACCTCGTTTCGCCGTGCTTTGAGTGACTCTACATCCGAAAGCAAGCTGCGGCGCTGCTCGTCAAGAGCGAGTATATCATCGATTGACTCATCTGACTGCCGCTTCTGGAGCGCCTCACGAACCAGTTCAGGATTTTCACGGATAAACTGTAGGCTGAGCATAAATCATCCTACCTGTTTGGTACGTAACTGTGGAAAGAGGATAACTTCTCTTATCGATTGCTGGTCAGTAAGCAGCATTACCAGTCGGTCGATGCCCACTCCAAGACCTCCCGTTGGCGGCATGCCGTACTCCAGTGCTAGAAGAAAATCCTCATCTACCCTCTCAGCTTCCTCATCGCCGAGGAGAGCTCGCAGCTTCTCCTGCTCTTGGAAGCGCTCCCGTTGCTCTATGGGGTCGTTGAGCTCGGTAAAGGCGTTGGCGATCTCCATCCCACCAGCAAAGGCCTCGAACCTCTCTACCAACCGTTCATCGTCTGGATTCCGCTTCGCCAGGGGCGAGAGCTCAACCGGATAATCCATGATGAAAGTAGGTTGGATCAGGTGAGGTTCTACATAGGTGGAGAAAAGCTTGTCGAGGAGTTTGCCCCAGCTCGGGCTTTCGTCTACGTTCAATCCGTAATGCTGAATTGCGTCCCGAAGTGAATCATAATCAGCATGTTCAAGAAAATCGATTTTGCACTGTTCCCTGACAGCATCCCGTAGGGTGACACGATGCCAAGGAGGAGTGAAATCGATAGTAGTACCGGCATAACTGACCTTAGTCTTACGCAGAACGTTCTTGGTAACGTAGGAAACCAGTTCCTCTGTCATTGACATAACATTGTTATAGTCGGCATAGGCCTCATAGCTCTCCAGCATAGTGAATTCCGGGTTGTGCTTTGTGGAGATGCCCTCATTTCTAAAGATACGACCGATCTCATAGACCTTATCGAAACCGCCGATAACGAGCCGCTTCAGATATAGCTCGGTAGCGATACGTAAGTACAGGTTCTGGTCTAAAGCGTGATGATGGGTGGTAAAGGGACGAGCCAAGGCTCCACCTGCAGCGGGATGTAGCACCGGTGTCTCCGCCTCGATAAAACCTCGCCTGTTAAGAAAGCGTCTTATCGCAGCAATGGCCCTGCTGCGCACCGTAAATATCCGATTGACCTCTTCACTTGAGATGAGGTCGAGATAGCGCTGCCGATAGCGTTTCTCGACATCGGTTAGCCCGTGCCACTTTTCGGGCAGGGGTTGGAGTGACTTTGACAATATAACGAAATCGTTGACCTTTAATGTCACTTCTCCGCTATGTGTCCTGAACATCTCGCCACTCATTCCAATGATATCCCCGATGTCAAATTCCTTGAGTAGCTCATATTTATCCCCGAGGAGGTTGCTGCGGAAATAGGCTTGGATCTTTCCCGAAGAATCGCGGACATCAATGAAGGTCGCCTTTCCCATGGTACGGAACGCCATGATACGACCTGCAAGGCTTACCTGGGGTGCACAATCATCTCGCTGGAAGTGGGCTATAGCTTCTTTGTTAGTGTGACTGCGGTGGTAACGATGGGGGAAGGGGTCGATACCTAGACTGCGTATTTTGCGGAGCTTCTCGCGGCGCTGCTCCGTAATGCCATCGATGCGAGCCACTACTTGATCTCCAGGATCCTCAACTTGAGCAGCCCTGCTGGAGCCTCAACCTCCACATCGTCGCCCACTCGCTTGCCCAATAATGCTTGACCCATTGGCGACTCATTGGAGATCCTACACTCGCCGGGATTAGCCTCGGCACTCCCTACTATAGTATAGTGTTCTTCACTGCCATCTTGAAGTTGAACCCTTACTTCATTTCCTACTTCAACGAAATCCAGATTAACATCCTCGTGATGGATGATTTTTGCGCTCTTGATAATTCGATCGATTTCGAGAATCCTACCCTCAACGAAGCCTTGCTCGTCTTTAGCCTCCTCATACTCGGGTGAACTTACAGAGCTACGTAATTCTTTCGCCTGCTGAATTTTCTCTGCCACCTCTGGACGGCGCACAGAAATAAGGTGCTCTAGCTCTTCATTGAGCTTTGTTAGACCTTCCTCGGTGAGGTAAATTTCCTTTTCAGTCATACGAGATCCTCCTTGACCACCTGCCTCCGCTACTAAAAAAGACTGAAGGTCGACAACCCTCAGTCATGAACCTTAATAAGTTCGCTTATTATACAGGCTTTTAACCTATTTGTAAAGACCTTTTTGTACGAGGCTATATACTACTGTTGTCGAACGAATTAGGGTTTGTTCCGTTTGGAGGTGTACTCTGGTAGATAATATGTGGTAATGGCTACCCTTCTTGGTCGAGCTAACGGCTGGTTACCTTGTTAGGTACATTGCATTTTTGCTATAATTCAAGCAGTTGTCATTATGTAGCACTTGACGAGGGTAGTATTCTCCATAGTATAATAATCGCTGGACAGTGGAAGGGGTGGAATTCGTTTACTACCCGTAATGCGCATTATAGCAGGCAAGGCAAAAGGTATAGAAATTAAATCGCCAAAAGGTGTCTCCCTCCGCCCCACCTCGGAATTAATTCGAGGAGTGCTTTTCTCAATATTGGAATCGATGGCCACTGACTGGTCTTGCGTGCTTGATATCTATGCAGGTACTGGATCCTTAGGACTTGAGGCGCCCTTACAAGGAAATATGGCATTGTAGTAATGGGGCCACCTTATCGAGAAAGCGGCGTTATTGAAACCCTCGAGCAATTAACAATTTCATGCTTAGTCGGGGAAGGTAGCACTATCGCAGTAGAGCACTCTTACCGGGTCCCGCTAAGTTCAACCTATGGAAACATGCAACTTGCCAAGGAGCGCCGGCACGGCGAAACCTGTATCTCGGTATATCAGTAGGAGGATTTACATTGACCGTTGCAATTTATCCGGGAAGTTTCGATCCGGTAACTATGGGACATGTTGATATTGCGGAGAGAGCAGCGGCCCTCTTCGAGCGGCTGATTGTGGCGGTCTACGATGATCCTCCAAAGACTCTACTATTTACTGTTGAGGAGAGGGTGGGGTTGATGACAAAGGCGTTGGCTCACGTTCCTAACATTCGGGTAGAATACTACAGTGGGCTAACTGTAGAGTTTGCCCGAAAGACTAAGGCTAGTGCTATGGTGCGTGGACTGAGAATGATCTCAGATTTTGAACGTGAATTCGAGATGGCTCTGATGAACCAGAAGCTCGCACCAGAAATAGAACTGGTCTGCTTCATGACCAGGCTTGAATTCGAATTCATCAGCTCAAGTCTGCTCAAGGAGGCCGCCAAGCTGGGGGGCTGCATCGATGGGCTGGTTCCCAAGCATGTGGTTGATGCCCTAAACGATAAATATCGCCGAGGAGGTGATCAGCTCCAAAGGATATAACGATCCCAACGTATACAATATATAAGTATAAGGAGGTATGAAAGGTGTCCTATAGAATTACAGATGAGTGCATAAGTTGCGGTGCTTGTGAGGCGGAATGTAAGAATGAGGCCATTAGCGAGGGGGATACTACTTATGTAATCGACGGGGACAAATGCACCGAGTGTGTCGGTATCGCCGATGGACCGCGCTGTAAAGAGGTATGCCCAATAGACGATTGCTGTACATCTGACCCAGGTAGAAACGAAACGAAGGAGCAACTCCTGGAAAAGTGGCGTAAACTTCACCCAGGTGAGGAACCTGCTGCGGGCACGTACTAATTTCTACGCTAATATTTCGGGCGCCCCATAATCAGGGTCTGAAAGCCAATTAGAGAATTCACCCTTGGATTCTCAAAGTGGTAAAGGCTTGTTTTTCGAAACAGGTTAAGGAGTGTCATTCCCATCCCCTTCACTATTGCCGAGGATGTCTGATTGAGGAAAAAAGCCTGAAACATATAGAATTGACAGCCGAAAGCAAAGCCATCTCTCATTGCAATAGTCAGACCTGCCTTCGTCATGATCGAAGAAAGCTCGAAAGTGGAGAGGCTATTTTCAGGGTAGAAGAGAAACTTCTTGCCTAGTAGTCGCTTTGTCAGAGAATGAACGAAAGCGAATTTATTGGGCACAGACACGAGTACTAGTCCCCCCGGTCGGCAAACACGAGCGTGCTCCTTAACCATTGCCATAGCGTAATCTGTGGGGAAGTGCTCGATCACCCCCTCTGAGTAGACTACATCGAAGCTCTTGTCCTTAAAGGGGAGGGAGAAACCGTCTCCCTTGATCGCCTCAACCTTTACTCCATGTTGCTGGGAGAAGAAGGAGAGTGAAGGAAAGGCGCCATCTACCACATCAACCCCAACACATTTACAGTGTTTATCACTGGCGATTCGGGTGAGGATTCTACCGCTACCAAAGCCAACCTCTAGGACTAGCGAGTCTTGAGGGATGTATTTGCGGAAGGTCCTGTAGGCATAGGGAAAATGCCAGGTGTCACTAAGAAGCCATTCCGGGATATAAAGCCAACCGGGTTTATCTGACATTGTGTCCTTTATCAGGTGAGACAAATATAGTTATCCCACTTATACCAGGTATTATAGAGAGATTGCTGGAGTAGTCTCAATCAACCCCCTAATCCCCCAATCTTGAGGGACTTTTATAAAGCTGGGGGACACCCCCAGATCCCCGACATGAAGTATCCTGCATCTCTTTTTCAGAGGTGTCATGGATAAATAAACCACATTATTGTAAGAAGTCTCGCACCGCGTCGCCATAATCGCCGAAAAGCAGGACAAGTACTGTCTATTATGGAGAGAGTACTGAAGTGGTCTCAATTAACCCTCTAATCCCCCAGTCTTTTGGGGCTTTATTAAAGCTAGGGGACACCCCCAGACCCCCGGCAGGAAGTATCTTACACCTCTTTTTCAGCAGTACCATAGATAAAAAAGCCACATTATTGGAAGAAATCTCGCACCGCATCGCCGAACTCGCCGGGAAGCAGGACGAGCACTGCGGGTAACCAATCTAGCAGTAATGTAGCGATGCCGGAACCCTCAACGAAACCTGATCCAAACCCGAACTTAACACATGCTGTTAGTACCGCGGCACAGAAAAGGCTTCCTACTGCAAGGCCGAGTATGGCTCCGCCAAGGCGATCAACCCATCCCAGGAGCACCAGCCTGATAAATCTCCTAAGTACAGAGGCAAGGATGATCGAAACTATAAGAACAACGACGATGATGATGGCATAGCCCGCCCATCCGGCGTGTTCTGAATTATCGATAGGCAACCATCCGCCCACTGTTCCATAGTAATGTCCGGCAAGTACGACGCCAATGATAAGGCCAACGATGGGGAAGACCATGGCGATGATTCCGCGTCTGAATCCTAAGAATGTTGCCAGTGCTAAAACGGCTATGAGGACAATATCTAACCAGTTCATAGACTTGTTCCTTCTACGTTTCTCGAAGTCAACCTAAACAGTTACTTCTCCAAATCTTACCCCGTCATTCTACCATATCCAGAAACATGATAATAAAGTATCGTGCTTGTTCCGTATATTAGTAATTTCTCAGTGAAAGTCTTGTATAGGTGTGAGGGGAGTAGAGCGAAGCGATCTCACCATTTCCCACCAAATCGCCTAAATAAGTGTTTGGGAGTGATACCCCCTTGTCAACCTATTACGATATGGATTACATCTGCCTTCAGTTAAAGCTATTCGATAGTTGTGAAACATTAGAATATGTTGAAAATAAACCCCTGACAGAGGGGCTCACTTTTACCGTATCTGCCTGGCATAGTTATGGTGTAGCGTGGATATAGTTTCCTTCACTTATGTATAGGATTGATTCATCGCCAAGCATCTCGCAATGATAGTGGAGCGAAACACTGGATATGGTAGAGACTACTGAAAATAGTCTCAATCAACCCCCTAATCCCCCAACCTTGGGGGAGTTCTAAAGCTGGGGGCACCCTCAGATCCCCGGCAGGAAGTATCCTGCACCTCTTTCACAGCGGTCTCGATATAGTGTATCAGCTATCTATCCAAACGAGATCAAAGGTTATAATGTCATATATTGACAGGTTGGTAGCAATACCATACAATATTATTGCAACTGATTCTCATTAACAATAATGAAGGGATGGGAAATTATCATGGTAGAAATGAAAGTATTAACAGGGCAACGGGTCACCAGTCAACGAAGGTTAATTCTAGACATACTACGTCATTCAGAAGGTCATCTTGATGCGGATGAGCTATATCGTCTGGCAAAGGAGCGGGAGCCACGTATTAGTCTCGCTACGGTCTATCGTAACCTGAACCTATTTAAGGAGCTGGGGATGGTGGAGGGGCGCCATTTTGCCGAGGAGCATCACCACTATGAGGTTAAGAGGAAACGGAAGCATCACCATTTAATCTGCTTAGGCTGTGGAAGGGTGGTCGAGTTTGAATACCCGTTGACCAGACAGATTAAGGAGCATATTAGCCGCAAAAGCGGCTTCAAGGTCCTGAATGCTGAGGTTTCTATGGAGGGCTACTGCGAGCGGTGCCGTAAGGATAGGGAATAATTTAATGAATACCAAGCGTGAACAAAAGACCTCACAATTTGAAAAGGTTGAGGTGAATGAAAAAAGGCAGATAACGGTCTGCCAGATGCGGCCTGGTCAATCGGGGACCATAGTACAGATACTTGAAGGATATGGTCATCAAAAAGGTCGGGGGCATGGCTGCCATGGTCTCGCCGATCGACTCCACGCATTGGGCGTCAGGCCGGGCAAGCGGATTACCAAGGTAGGCGGGATGTTTATGCGGGGCCCGGTAACACTCCAAGTAGGCCAGGCTCAACTTGCTATTGGATATGGTATGGCGGGCAAGATATTGGTTGAGGTTAACGGAGAAAATCCGTGAGCTCATCTCCCCAGTCAGAGGAGATAGACAGTTTACCTACAGGACTGAAGACAATACTTTTAATGGGCAATCCCAATGTAGGTAAGAGCGTCTTCTTCTCTCGAATTACAGGAACAAGGGTAATCGCCTCCAACTACCCGGGCACAACTGTGGGATTTACCAAGGGTCATATGAAGCTGGGTGAAGAGGAGGTTGAGGTTATCGATGTCCCCGGCACCTACACGCTGGAGCCCACCTCCAAGGCGGAGGAGGTGGCTTCCCAGATGCTTCATAATGGCGACCTGGTGATAAATGTCCTCGATGCCACTAATCTAGAGCGTAATCTCTACCTCACCCTTGAACTCCTGGAGAGACGTATACCCGTTATCGTAGCGTTGAACATCTGGGATGACACCAAACATCGGGGCATTAGCATCGATGTCGCCAAATTGGAGGAGCGTTTAGGGGTGCCTGTTATTCCCACAGTGGCAGTAACGGGGCAGGGTATCAAGGAACTAGTAAATCGTATCCCCGAAGCTATCTCACCTCGGTTACCCGAGCGTACCCATGACGAACGGTGGGCCGCCGTCGGCGATGTTATTGAGCATGTCCAAACCATAACCCATCACCATCATACCTGGCTGGAGCGCCTGCAGGATGCCTCCATCAAGCCCCTGACCGGCCTTCCCATTGCAGCTGTCGTGCTCGTAACATCCTTCTTCGTAATTCGTTTTATAGGAGAGGGCCTGATTACCTATGTAACGGATCCAATCTTCGAAAACCTTTGGGAACCTTTAGTGATGAAGGTGAGCGTGGCCCTGGGCTCGAGCGGTTTCTGGCACGATATACTTATCGGTAGGCTATTCGATGGGGAGATAGACTTCTTTCAGTCTCTGGGCGTGCTGACCACCGGCCTTTATATCCCGATTGGAGTCGTATTGCCCTACATCTTTGCCTTTTATCTGATATTGGGACTACTCGAGGATGTGGGATATCTCCCGCGTTTGGCGGTGCTCCTTGACAATCTTATGCATCGCATGGGAATGCACGGCTATGCAATCATTCCGACCATGTTGGGGCTGGGCTGCTGTGTTCCGGCCATCATGGCTACCCGCATCCTGGAGAGCAAACGGGAGAGATTTATTGCTGCCACGCTGATCTCCATAGCCATCCCCTGCGCCGCTTCCCAGGCGATGATCATCGGGCTTGTTGGAGCCGAGGGGGTACAATATGTGGCAATGGTCTACGGTACACTGTTTGTAGTATGGCTTGTCCTGGGCCTTATCCTCAATCGTATGATAAAAGGGTTCAGCCCCGAGCTTCTCATTGAGATTCCCCCTTATCGTCGCCCTCCCTGGCGAGCGGTATTAACGAAACTGTGGATGCGGGTCTATGGCTTTCTCAAAGAGGCCCTGCCCATAATTATGATAGCTATCTTTGCTATCGGCATTCTCTATAATCTGGGGGTTTTCGATGCTATCGCCAATTTTGCTGCTCCTGTGGTAAGCGGGGTTTTCGGGCTACCCGAGGATGCGGTAGTCGCTATGGTGGTTGGTTTTTTCCGAAAGGACGTGGCTATTGGGCTTCTGGCCCCACTGTCACTGAGCGCCACGCAACTAGTGGTCGGCACTGTGGTATTGACGATGTTCTTCCCCTGTATTGCCGCCTTCGTAGTTCTCGCCAGGGAGCTCGGCACTAAGGGCCTGTTTATGGCAATCGGGATTATGCTTATCGCAACGCTGGTTGTAGGTGGTCTGCTAAATGCCATTTTATAGAGTGACTATTATAAGACTACTGAAATTATCACAATCAACCCCCTATATCCC
>JAAXQM010000172.1 GCA_012974295.1 Dehalococcoidales bacterium | reverse complement strand
GCTGGGGGGCACCCCCAGACCACCGGCAGGCAGTAACCTGCAACTCTTTTGTAGAGGTCTTCGATAATTTAACCTGACCGTTGAAGAGCGCTATAAAAGGCATTCCAGAAGGGGTCCACCTTTGGATGTTCCAACTTCCTCTCCTTTCCTCCTTCTAGCAGTATCATACCCTGACCTGGATCTACAAGCTCCCCTACTACTGACGAGGTAATTCCTTTTCCAGTCAACACTTCGATCACCTCTTCAGCCTTGTGCTCACGACAGGTAATTATCAATGTGCCCTCGCTAATGGCTGCATAAGGGTCTATGTCAAAATACTGGCATATCTCCATTACACAATCCTCGACCACTATTCGTTCCTTATCTACTAGTGCCCCCAAATCAGCTGCTTGAGCGATCTCGTAAAGGCCGCCCCATATTCCGCACTCGGTAGCATCGTGCATCGCAGTGATTCCATTATCTCTCACACCTATACTTACCGCAGCCATGGCATCCTCAACCACGGACATCTTGTAAAATATCTCCTGTGCCCGCTGGCTAAAGCTAGCCCCGAACTCCTTTTCTATGAGCTTGGGGAACATGGTAGCGAAGATGCCTGTTGCCTCGATAGCTGGTCCCTTGGTGATTATTATCTTGTCTCCGGCCTTTGCCATCCTGGGGGTAACGTATTCATTCTTCTCACCCACACCGAGCACCGTGGCACCACCTACCATTGGGTAATGGCAGTTCTCATACCTCGCAGTGTGACCGCAAACGATGGAGATACCCAGCTTTTCACACTCTTGATGCATCGTATCCCAGACAATTGTCAGTTGTTCTTTGGTCATCTCCATGGGGAGATTCAGGTCTATGGCTATAAAGCAGGGTTTCAGGCCGCTTGTCACCAGATCTGAGGCCAGGATGTGAATAGCAAACCACGCAGCCCTCTCCCATCCATATTCTGGTACTATAAACACCGGGTCCGTGGTCAAAGCTACAACTTTGTCTCCAATCTCCACAATAGCAACGTCCACACCGTTTTGAGGGCCCACGATCACCCTTTCGCTACTGGCACCCAGCCGGGGGAATATTACCTCATTGAAGATTTCAGGCGATATCTTGCCGATATCAGGCAGTTCGCTCACTACGACCCTCCTTCGATTTATTCAGATAATCGTCGATGGCGGATTTGAGTGCCTCCTCGGCCAGGACGGAGCAGTGCATTTTAATGGCAGGAAGCCCACCCAGCGCTTCGGCTACCGCTCGATTCGATATCTTTAATGCTTCCTCCACTTTCTTCCCCTTCACCAATTCGGTGACCATGCTGCTGGTCGCAATGGCCGCGCCACAGCCAAAGGTCTTAAATTTAGCATCTACGATGATGCCACCTATCTGATACTCTTTAACATCGGAGACATAGCACGTAGCTTAGCTATTATCCTGGGTAATACCTCGAGGACTCGGTCGATATCCTCTTCGGTGGTCTCACGCCCCATGCTAAACCGAAGCGATCCATGAGCAAGCTCCTGTGGGAAACCCATTGCCAGAAGAACGTAAGATGGCTCCAGGCTGCTGGAACTGCAGGCAGAGCCGGTGGAGGCAGCGATTCCCTCAAGGTCAAGATTAAGAAGCATCGATTCTCCCTCTACAAACTCAATACTAACATTGACATTATTGGGCAGTCTCTGTGTAGGATGGCCGTTGAGATGTATATGCTCTATGCGCTCCATCATACCTTGTAGCAATTTACCACGAAGGCGAATCAGGTGTTTCGCTACGCTGTCCATTTCCCGCTGCGCTATTTCCGCCGCCTTGCCGAAGCCAACAATAGCAGGGACATTTTCGGTTCCCGCTCGACGCCTTCGCTCCTGCTCCCCTCCATGTATAAAAGGGATAAGTTTGGTACCTTTTCTAATATAGAGCGCACCCACCCCCTTGGGTCCGCATAGTTTGTGAGCCGACATCGCCAGTAGATCAATGCCCAGCTCATCTACATTCACTGGAATATGTCCCACCGTTTGCACCGCATCGGTATGGAAATAGATACCTTCCTCCCGAGCAATCTTGCCAATCTCCGCTAATGGCTCTATTGTCCCTACTTCATTGTTGGCGTGCATTACCGAGATCAGGATAGTCTCATCAGTGATCGCCTTTTTAACATCCTGAGGATCCACCAAGCCATCAATGCCTACAGGAAGATAGGTTATTCTAAACCCTCTACTCTCCAGGAATTTGCAGGATTCCATGACGGCATGGTGTTCAATGGACGTAGTGATAATGTGATCCCCTTTGCCCTCATTGGCAAAGGCGGCCCCTTTTATAGCGAAATTATCCGCCTCCGTCCCTCCACCGGTGAATACGATCTCCTCGCTTCTGGCACCTATTAGAGTGGAAATTTTATCTCGTGCTTCTTCCACGAACGCCCTTGTTTCCTGTCCGAAGGAATGGATGCTCGAGGGATTGCCAAAGGCGTCCCTGAGAAAAGGCAGCATCGCCTTAAGTACTTCGGGATCCATGGGAGTAGTAGCGGCATTATCGAGGTATATCCGTTTCATAGCTGCCATGCAGATGTTATCCTCCTCCGAAGAACGGGTATTTAATCTATTACGCTTTATATTCTACCATAGCTCTACTGTTTACTTCTTATGGCCACCCAGGATTCAGAGTGTTTTCGTATGCCGTCACCAGCTCATCCATTTCCATGGTTACACTGGCACCGCTTATTTTGTGTGCCACCTCCGCCTTGGGATAGTTTACGCATGCACCGCTGATACCTGCGCCTGTGCTTGCCTTAAACCTGGTGCCACAGCTATCACAAACTAAGGTGTCTCCATCCAGGGAGAAGCTAGTAGAACGGCATGGCGGACAAACGTTTGCTCGTACATAATAGTCGCCATCTAACTTATATGCCATAAAAGCCATATCAGCACCTGTCTCTTATACACATCTCCGAGCCCACGAGA
>JAAXQM010000131.1 GCA_012974295.1 Dehalococcoidales bacterium | reverse complement strand
CTTCCGTGACGATCCTAATCTTCGGGTAGCCATTCTCACCGGCGCAGGCGATAGGGATTTTTGCGTTGGAGCAGACCTTAAGAAGTTTATCCCGGCCGTTACGGAGAATGTAGAGGAGCTCGCCAGTGGTGAGAAGTCGCTCTTGGGAGATGGGTACGCATGGAATACACCGCTGATAGCTGTACTTCGTGAGGGAGACATCTGGAAACCGATTATCGGGGCGGTAAATGGAATATGCTCATCAGGCGGTTTGGAGATGTTGCAGGGTACAGACATTCGCATTGCAGCAGAGCATGCCACTTTTTCTATTGCAGAGCCAAAGCGCGGCCTTTTCCCTGGCGGAGGTTCGACAGTAAGGTTACCGCGTCAGATCCCTTTTGTACGGGCTATGGAGATTCTGTTTACCTGTGAATTCATCACTGCTCAACAGGCCTACGATATTGGTCTGATCAACCAGGTTGTTTCGAAAGAAGAGCTGATGCCTGCCGCTGTGAAAATTGCGGAAAAGATCTGCGAAAACGCTCCGCTCGCAATCCAGGCAATAAAGAGGTCAGTGAGGCAGGGCATGAACCTTTCCATGGATGAGGCATTAAACCTGGAACTCAAGATTGCGGCCGAGGTTTTTATGACCGAGGATGCCAGGGAAGGCCCCAGGGCCTTTGCGGAAAAGCGAAAGCCGGTTTGGAAAGGGCAATAAATAAGACTGCTGAAAAAGAGGTGCAGGAGACTTCCTGCAGGGGGTCTGGGGGTATCCCCCAGATTTAAAAAGTCCCCCAAGACTGGGGGATTAGGGGGTTGATTGAGAATATTTCAGCAGTTTTTAAATATACGATGCGGCGCAATAAAGTGCCGTGGGGTTACCGAACCTTAGAAGGATACAGGAGATAGAGGGATGAACCTGAAGGAAACTTGTGCCATAGTGGGTGTTGGCTTTTCAGAGTTTGGGAAGAAAGTTCCTAAAAGCACTATGACACTCACCCTCGAGGGCTGCAAACGGGCCATTGAGGATGCAGGCCTTACCAAGGACGATGTCGATGGGCTTTTACTTGTCCTCCCTTCTCAGGAAGGAGAGCGGCATGGTTGGGTGTGCCGGACATGTTCTCACCTAGGAATCTCCTCAACATTTAGCGCCGGTCTGGATATAGGAGGTGCCACTCCTATTGCCATGGTTCAAATGGCAACTATGGCGATCAATGCAGGGATGTGTAATACGGTAGTTTGCTGTTATGGATGGCAGAACAGCCCTATGGGGATACCGCTTAGTATGCCTCCAGGGTTGGATTTCACTGCGCCCTATGGTGATTTGGCGGCATTGCCGTTTAAAGCACAAGTTGCTCGTAGACATATGCATCTTTTTGGAACGACCAGCAGGCAAATGGGAGCGGTTGCCGTTACCTTCCGCAGGCATGCCTGTATGAATCCACAGGCACAAATGTATGAGAAGGGACCAATAACTATCGAGGATCATCAGAACTCACGTATGATAGTAGAACCGCTACGGTTGCTGGACAACGCTCCGATTACTGATAGTGGTGGAGCAGTAGTGGTGACATCGGCAGAGAGAGCTAGACATCTGAAGCATCGCCCTGTATACATAAGTGGCATGGGACAGGCGCACTCCGGAGAATTTATGCGACCTTGGAGAGACCCGCGATATCCTGAAGGCACCTTCGAGGGGGGCAAAGCTGCTGAGATAGCCTTTGGTATGGCGGGCGTTAGACACAAAGATATCGACGTAGCTCAATTCTACGATGGTTTTACAATACTTGTCATAATTGAGCTGGAGGCCTATGGCTTTTGTAAACCTGGGGAGGGAGGTTCCTTTGTTGAGGAGGGAAGACTGGAGCTGGGTGGTGAACTTCCTTCCAACACTGCAGGCGGTTTGCTTTCTGAGGGCCACCTTATGGGGATGGGACATATAGCAGAGGCAGTTCGACAGCTACGTGGTGAGTGTGAGGAGCGACAGGTTAAGGATGCCGAGGTGGCATTCGTTACCGGGTATGGGGGGTCTCCCCACGAGTATCCCATTTCATTCAGCTATTCAACCCTGATATTAACGAGGTGATCTGGTGGTAGGTAAGTTTGAAGGTTTCGAAATACCCAAACCCATACCGGCGCTAACAGAAGATACGAAGCCATACTGGGAGGGTTGCGCGAGGCATGAGCTACTAATACAGCACTGTCAAGATTGTGGTCATTTTCGCTTTCCGCCCAGCGGACTCTGCCCCAAATGTATGAGCACGAACACGGAATGGGTTGCGGTGAGTGGCAAAGGGCAGGTTTACTCCTGGACCATTTTCCACTATGTATATCACCCGGCCTATGCTAAGGATATTCCCTATAACGTAGCCATTGTTCAGCTTAATGAAGGCCCTTTGCTTCATACGAATATTGTTGAATGCAATAACGAGGACATTTACATTGGCATGCCGGTAGAGGTAATATTCGAGGATGTAAACGATGAAATAAGCCTGCCGAAGTTCCGGCCACTTTCCAAATGATGAGGTATGTGTTCAGATGAATGACAGGAGGTATTATTTCCCCAAGGATACATACAGAAAACGCTGAGAGAGAGGTGACCCGATAGAATCGGGGCCAGGGGACTGGGGGTGTCCCCCAGCTATAAAAAACCCCTCAAGATTGGGGGATCAGGGCGTGATTAGAGACTATTTCAACAGTCTCATATAATACATGTGAGGAGATGATAGTAAATGGATTTCAGATTTACCGAAGAACAGGAAGCCTTTCGCAACACCATTAGGGACTTTATCAAGCGGGAGACATCCCGCGAATTGGACCGGCAACTGGAGGAGGAAGGACGCTTCCCCTTTGAACTGGCAGACAAAATGGCCCAGACGGAGCTGCTGGGTCTTGCCTTCCCGGTGGAATACGGTGGTGTTGGCGGAAATGTTATGGACTTCATCGTGGCCGCGGAAGAGCTGGCATACGGCAGCGAGGCAGCCTGCGCGCTCTTTCTCGGGCCAGTTTTTTTTATTGGGGAAACAATTCACTTGAATGGGAGCGAAGAGCAGAAAAAGAAGTACCTTCCGCTCATCGCTCAGGGAAAGCTGAGGGGAGCATTCGCGTTAACGGAGCCGGACGCCGGCTCCGATGCCTCTGCTATAACGACCAGCGCTGTGGCAGATGGGGATGATTATGTGATCAATGGTCACAAGACAATGATAAGCGGGGCAGATATTGCAGATTTCATTATAACCTGTACCAAGACGGATAAAGAGAGCCGCAGATACGAAGGGATTACCCTATTAATGGTCCCTGGAAAAGCCGAAGGCCTGACGATAAATAAACTGAAGAAGCTAGGCAACAACATCATCAGCACATGCGAAATATTCTACGATGATGTGCGAGTACCCAAAGAAGCCATAATGGGCGGCCCGGAAGGCCTAAACATGGGCTGGCTGCAAATGATCAACAATCTGGACATCGAGAGAATAATGATCTCTGCGCTCTATACCGCGATCGCTCAACGTGCCTATGACGATGCGCTGGCCTATGCCAAGGAGCGAAAACAGTTTGGCCGTCCTATCTCCGAGTACCAAATGATACAGCAGTTACTGGCGGACATGCTCGTTGAGATTCGTGCCTCCCGACTGCTCACCTATCATGCGGGGTGGCTGAAGCAGCAAGGCGAGTTCTGCTCACTCGAATGCTCCATTGCTAAAATCCATGCGACGGAAATGGCAAAAAAGGTTACCATCGATGGGATGCAGGTGCTGGGCGGATATGGATACATGATGGAAAACGATATGCAGCGTTACCTGCGGAATGCCATGCTGGGAACGGTTGGAGGAGGAACCAATCAGATCCAGAGGCTCATCATTGCAAAGCTTCAGGGGATGATGTAACCCGTGTAACTCTCTCCTTCCACCTTGCTAAAAGGGGGCCGTGCCATGGAGGCGAGTATCCTGGAAAAGAGGCGTACGCCGAACTACTTTAAGAAGTTCCGGGATCTGGTCGTTCGGAATCGCTCCATCAATACAAGGAATTTTGTCGACCGCCTAGCGGAGGTATACGGGGACCGCCCCGTCTTCTTCTTGGATAGTGAGCTTTCCTATTCCTTCTTCTCTGGCAGCGAAATCAGCTACCGCACCCTCTCTCAATTTACAAACCGAATAGGTAATGCACTTTTACAACTGGGCGTTAAAAACGGGGATAGGGTGGGACTTGTCACCTATAACCGTGTTGAGCTGGCCTTTGCCGAGTTTGCCTGTATGAAAATCGGAGCGATCCCCGTACCACTAAATTTCATGCTCAAGGCCAATGAGATTAACTATCAGATGGAAAATAGTGGCGCAAAGGTATTGATAACGGACAACGATGTATTTCGAAATAATATCAAGGACACGAGCAGGGTGCCTGTAATCGAAACATGGATAATGGTAACCGAACAAGAGAAGCCTGATGGGTTTTATTCATTGAAGGAGATAACGGAAAATGTCTCGGATAACCTCGATCCAGCCCCACTTTCAAGCCAGGACGATGTGGTGATTATCTTCTACACCTCAGGAACCACTGGCGTACCACGGGGCGCGATGCTGACTGACCGGAACATGATGTATACCGTTAGAAAATATTGCCTCCTGCTTGGAATTCCCCCCACAAACAGGAAACAGCTGGCGTTGCTGGTAATGCCGGTTGCTCACACTGGCGGGCATCAGAATCTTCTAATCCTGCTGTCTATGGCAATACCCATGTATTTTGTCAGTCGCTTCGATCCGGCAGATATACTCGCCATGATTGAAAAATACCGTGTTACCTTCTTTGCCGGTATACCGGCAATGTTCAAGATGTTGCTTAAGGCAGATATAGAGAAGTATGATCTTACATCGATTCAAGTATGGGGGGGTGGCGCAGACGCTTTTCCTGCGGATCTTGTCCGCAGGTTCCGGGAGCTATCCAAGCGAAAAAAATGGGGGATACCCATCAAGCCTGTGTTCGCCCATGGCTATGGTATGGCGGAAACGGCGGGGCATGTCTGCATTAGCCCTCCATGGGGGCCAAAGTGTGCGGGATGGGTAACCCCGGGGATACATTATCGCATTGTCGATCAGGAAGGACGTCTCGTGAAGAGAGGGGAGACCGGTGAGTTGGAACTCAAGGGGCCCAATATAATGAAGGGATATTGGAATGATCCCGATAAAACAGAGGAAACTTTTCGAGAGGGTTGGTTCCGCACGGGCGATATCATGAAAACAGGCAAATGGCGTGTGTTGGAGTTTGTTGATCGCGAGAAGGATGTCATAAAATGCGGAGGTTACAGCATCTTTCCCACGGAACTTGAGCAACACCTGTCGGAACACCCGAAGATCGAACGAGCAGTCGTCGTGGGTGTTCCTCATCCAATTAAGGGAGAGATGCCGGTTGCCTTTATTAAACTTAAAGAGGGAGAGCAGGCTACGGAGGAAGAGATCCAGGTCTGGGCAGATGAAGAAATTGCACCTTACAAGCGCCCGCGCAGGTGCATATTTGTAAACTCTATTCCATTGACATTTAGCCTAAAGCCCTTAAGAAGGGCTCTTCGCGAGGACGCGATAAGCCTGATTGGGACGGATTGGGACAGCGCATAGAATCAGCGAGGAAGAAGTCTTCCTTAGCAGAGGGACGTTAGTAAACCGGGGAAGACTTGTAGCACTGTATAGAGAGAGACCGCTGAGAAAGAGGTGCATGATACTTCCTGCCGGGGGTCTGGAGGGTGCCCCCCAGCTTTAGAAGTCCACCAAGATTTGGGGATATAGGGGGTTGATTGAGACTATTTCAGCAGTCTCAGAGAAGCTTCCAATTCTATCGGCGTTTTAGAGCAAGAAAACAGGACAGGGGTACTAACAGTGGCCAAAATTGAACACGTAACTAGACTCAAGGCACCAGTCGGCGATGTGTTTGCCTACATCGCTGATTTTCGAACCATAAAGGACTATAATCCATCAATCCTGCAGGTTAAACGTTTGTCAGATGGCCCTCCCGCAAAGGGCGACCGTTACGAACTTACCCTTTCTACGTTCGGTATAAAGCTACGACCTGTACTGACCATCACCGAGATCAGAGAAAATGAATTAATTGCGACAAGGCTGGAT
>JAAXQM010000122.1 GCA_012974295.1 Dehalococcoidales bacterium | reverse complement strand
TCGGCCAGTTTTTGTCGTACGATGGGGTCCTTGGCTAGGGGCTGACCATTGTAGCTCGCTTCATTGGCAAAGATTACAAGGTCATCCAGTAGCCGCCGCATCGATCCGGCTAGGAATGCCAGTGTGCCGCGCTCGAAGCTGAGAGTGGTCATCATTATCATCCACCCCTGGTTCTTCCCACCCAGTATATTCTCTTTGGGAACACGAACATTATCGAAGTATACCTCGCAGAAGCCGTTGGCTCCAACCATGTTCGTAATAGGACTAACGGTAATCCCAGGGGTCTTCATGTCGACCAGAAAGTAGCTGATCCCGCGGTGCTTGGGCGCCTCCGGATCAGTCCTCGTCGTCATATAGCAGAAGTCGCCGTGGAGGCCAAAGCTTATCCAGGTCTTCTGCCCGTTGATAATAAAACAGTCTCCATCTTCTACAGCAGTGGTCTTAATTCCAGCTGAGTCTGAACCAAAATCGGGCTCGGAGAAACACTGGATCCACATCACCTCACCCCGTGCTATGGGTGGGAGAAAACGCTTCTTCTGCTCCTCAGTGCCGTGGGAGAGGATAGTAGGCCCAACGATCCCCGTCCCCCCACCATCCAGGCGTGGCGCCCTATGGTAGGCCGACTCCTCATTGAAGATGAGATACTGCATATCCGAGCCTTCCAGGCCGCCATATTCCCGGGGCCACCAGATAGCTATCCAGCCCTTTTCACCCAATTTCCTGGAAAACTGCTTAGTGAACTCCCAATCCTCATCTGTCTCCCCGCCATGGAGCACGGTCCGCTCTTGCGACATAGGAAGCTCTTCTTTTAGGAAGTCCTGTACCTCTCTACGAAAGGCCTCTTCCTCAGCTGTGAATAGAAAATCCAATATTATTACCTTTCAGGCATATCTTGAGCTACCCCATTTTAACACATCCTTGTGAAAAAATGCACATGTTGTTATGGACAACATGTCATGATTATAGTAATAAAACAGCTTGAAAGCATACCACACCACAGGTATTTGTAGCTTGTATAACCATGCCCCAATATGATAACATTTTATAATTGAATCAGGATAAAATGAAATACTTCATCGGTATAGACATAGGTTCAGTCAATGTAAAACTGGCGCTCATTGATGATAATTGCGACATAGTCGCGCTTGATATAGAGAAGGTAACCACCAACCCGCAGGCCGCATTGGCTTTACTGATTACGCGCCTGTCTAAGAACTACAATCTCGAAGAGATTGTGGCAGCTGGTGTATCCGGCTCGGGCAGGTCCGTAATACCGAAAGAGCTAGACTGGGTTGAATACAGTAGCTCGCTTTCCATCGCTTCGGGTCTTCTTCATTCCTACTCAGATGCTAAAACCATCATTCAAATCGGCGGTCAGACCTCGCTTGTCATCTCTCTGGATGATGGATTGACAAAGCCGTGGAAGGTGGCGTCAAACCCTCTTTGTGCTGCAGGTACCGGAAGGTTCCTCGACCAACAGGCGTACAGACTAGGCATCGGCATGGAGGATTTCGCCCGCCTGGCACAGCGATCTGATGAGAGCCCGCCAAGGATCGCCGCCAGATGCAGTGTTTTTGCCAAGACCGACCTTATCCATCTTCAGCAGAAGGGAGTCCCGATCGGGACAATGCTCTGCGGCCTGTGTGACAGCATCGCACGGGGCGTTGTCTCCCTTACCAGAGGCGTTCTTGAGGAGCCGATCTATTTTGTCGGTGGCGTTGCTGCTAATAGCGCCATGGTGGAAGCCCTGAATGAAGGGCTATCAGTTAGGAATGGGCATCAGGTAAATATAATCGTCCCGCAAAATTGCTTCTATATCGAGGCTTTCGGTTCAGCTTTACTTGCAAGGACATCAGGGAAAAGTTCTAAAGTGATTGTGCTGCCCGAAGCAGACACAAAACAACGCTACTTTGAAACCCAGGGACTAGAGAAAGTCACTCAGCAGAATAGCTGGGTAGCTCCGAAAATAGATGAGCCCTTTACCGGCTACCTCGGAGTCGACGTTGGCTCCACCAGCACGAAGGCGGTCATCACCGACCAGTCCGGCACAAGGGTTATGGCAAAGAATTACCTTATGACCGCAGGTAGGCCAATCGATGCCATCATAGAGGTCTTTAGAAATCTGCACCGTGATGTGGGAGAGAATGCAATGATAGCCGGGGTAGGCGTTACCGGATCGGGGAGATATCTGGTAGGTAGCTTTATCGGCGCTGACCTAATAAAGAATGAGATCACGGCGCAAACAAGGGCCGCTGAAGATACAGACCCTGAAGCGGACATCATTGAGGTTGGAGGTCAGGACTCGAAACTGGTGATCAAGAGAAACGGTGTTGTAGTTGACTACCAGATGAACAAGGCATGTGCTGCAGGCACGGGAAGCTTTATCGATGAACTGGCAGAACAACTCGGTATTTCAGTAAAAAACGGTGACTTTGCCGCTCTGGCGTTCCAGGCACCGCATACCATCGATCTGGGATCAAGATGTGCCGCCTTCATGGGACAGGCTGTTTCTTCAGCTCAACAGGAAGGTGTACCCCACGAGATTATCACAGCCAGTCTTGCCAACTCGATTGCTGGCAATTACCTTTCTAAGGTCGTAGGCTCAAGAAAACTGGGTGACAAGGTAATATTAACAGGGGCAGTATTTTATAACGATGCCATTGTCTCCGCCTTCAAACAGGCGCTACAGGGAAAGACCATTATCGTGCCGGAACACAAGGAGGTCAGCGGCGCAATAGGGGCGGCACTGTTGGCAAAGGAGGAAATGGGCGATAATGCCTCGAAATTCAAGGGATTCCAGGAAGTCATTGAAAGTGATCATACACTTTCCACCTTCATTTGCAAGATCTGTGATAATAACTGCACCATAAGTCGCTTGGAAATACCCGGTGAGGCACCCACTTTCTATGGCAGCAGGTGTGATCTTTTCGACAGCACTATTAAACAGGAAAAGGTGGAAACCCCTTTCGATGAACGGGAGAGGTTGTTATTTAAAGACTACCAGGAAGGTGTAGGTACAGGACCTTCGGTAGGAGTCCCCCGAGCGCTTATCGTCTATGAATATGCGCCACTAATTATCGGCTTCCTCAATGCCCTTAATGCCAGGGTTTTCTTCTCCAGCAAGACCAACAAGCAAATCACGGAGCAGTCCTGTGAACTGGGTTATACGGATAGTTGTTTCCCTGTAAAACTGTTACACGGTCATGCAGCAAGCCTGCGCGATGTAGACTATATTCTATATCCCTGCGCTATCCGGATGGGAACCAAAGACGGGGATGAGAACCAGAAATACTCCTGCCCACTCGTTCAGGCATCTCCATTTATCATTCGCCAGGTACTGGGACTGGAAAAACAGATGCTTACGCCAATAATTGACTTCAGCATGGGCGATGCTGATGTTATAAGTAACTTTTCCGCAGTCGCTGTAAAGATGGGGTTCACTAAAAAACAGGGTAGAAAGGCAGCCATTGCCGGAATTGCGGCGCAGCGGGAGTTAGAAACAGCACAGGTAGAAATTGGGAAAAGGATAATAAATCAAATCCACGAGAACAAACAGCTGGGTGTCGTAATTTTCGCCAGATCGTATATGTCTCAGGATTCGGGGGCGAACCTGGGGATCGCAGAAAAGCTTGCCCAACTCGGCGTTGTGCCCATACCGCTCGACTTCCTGCCGCTCGCCTCAGTAAATATAAAGAAATACTCGGACCGCCCCTACTGGTACTATGAAGGAAAGCACATTGCTGGCGCCGAGATTACTGCCTTGGAGCCTTCGCTATATGGGCTATTACTGACAAACTTCGGTTGCGGCCCGAACTCCTTTATTATCAAGACTGTTGAGGATATTATGGGTGGCAAGCCCCTGGGTCAGTTGGAGATCGACGAGCATGCAGCCGAGGCAGGACTAGTTACCCGCCTCGAAGCTTTCGTCGATACTATTAGCGGATTCGCACGAAGCGGCAAAGAAATCCCCGGATGGGATGAGAAGGCGTACAGGTCAGCACCTACCACAGTCAATTCAGGGAAGACCCTTCTTATCCCCTATATGACCCCACATGCTGAGGTATTAGCGGCTGCCATGCAGGCCTTCGGGGTTAGGGCCACTTTGCTTCCTGAGTCAACAGAAGAATCCCTTCTATACAGTACTAAGGTAACCCTGGGTACAGAATGCCTGCCCTACCGCGCAACCCTGGGCGACTTCATGAAGTTTCTGCATGAGAACGGTCATGGTGATATTGACCTGAATGCCATTGAGGGGTTCATGGCGGGCGCCTTCGGGCCCTGCCGCTTTGGGAAATACGCTGTAGAGCAGGTGAGGATACTGAGGGAATTGGGTTTCGATTTTACACTGCGAACCACCGTATCAAACAACGCCTACCGTGACCTGGGCCTTGGCACCGCTTTCGAGCGTCTGGCCTGGAAAGGTATTGTGGCCATGGATTATCTGCAGAGGCTCCTGTGGCACACCCGGCCCTATGAAAAGTCAGCGGGGGCTGCGGAGGAACTCTTCAGCGAATACACCTCCAGGATTGCTCACCGCGTTCGTCACAGGCAGGATTTCGGTGATGTCTTACGGGATGCCACCGCTGAATATCGCTCTCTAGTCGATGCGGACAAGCCCCAAAGACCGCTCGTGGGAATCAACGGCGAAATATACCTGCGATCCAATAGATTCAGTAACTGCGATCTGGTAAAGGAATGTGAGAAGGCAGGGCTTGAAGTCGTCGTTTCGCCGGTCGGGGAATGGCTCAAGTACATGACGCACCGAAATATTGAGGATGGTATCAGAGAGAGAAAATTTAAAAAGGTGTCTACCGGTTATATTAAAAAACTGCTACAAGATCACGATGAGCACTCGGTAGCCATTAATTTCAATGGCCTTCTTGATTCGCGTGAGCTTACACCCAAGGAGCTACTGGCTTTTTCTTGCGAATACCTCTCACCAAAGTGTGGCGGCGAGTCGGTGCTTAGTATAGGCAGCGGGATTGACTGGATGGAGAACCCCAAGTTTGCCGGAGTAATCTCGGTCATGCCTCATGGTTGTATGCCAGGAGGAGCTGTAGCGGCCATGTCAGAGAGGTTCAGTGAAATGTACGAGAAGCCGTGGATTAACCTCACTTATGATGGCACCCTGGAGACTAATAACCTGGAACGGATTAATAATTTCGCCGAAATTCTTAAGTTCTGCAGCGCTCTCGTACCCTAGAAAGAGAGACTGCTGAAATAGTTTCAATCAACCCCCTAACCCCCCAATCTTGGGGGACTTTTAAAGCTGGGGGGACACCCCCAGACCCCCAGTAGGAAGTATCCTGCACCTCTTTTTCAGCAATCTCCTTATATTGATTTTTCAACATCCCGGTAGCCGGAGCTATGATTGTGATAGCTATACGAGCCTTTCAATTGCATCTACCACTTCATCTATAAGCCAATCTGGACTTGAAGTACCAGAGGTTACACCCACCGTTTTAGCGAGCTTGAGTTCTTGCCAATCGCTATCGATCATATGAGCGGACGAGATCAATCTTGCATGTCCAAAATGGTTGCAGCTCTCCACAAGGCGATTGCTGTTTGAGCTTTGGGGATCACCAACCACTACCACGAGGTCAGTGCTCGAGGCTAGTAGAACCGCCTCACGTGCCCTTTTCGCTACGTGTGGGCAAAGGGTTACCGCAATCTTTATGTCCTGGACTTCCTCTAGATGCGTTAACATCTCGCCTACGAAGGCTTGAACCTCATGTGGTAATCTTGTTGTCTGAGAGAGGATAGCCAGGCGTTTTGGTACCCTTCGCCCAAAGATAGTGGAGACAGAAAATCCAGCCTTGGAATTCGCCCCTGCATGATCAAGTAGCCCTTTCACCTCGGTGTGATCGGGATCACCGTATACGACAACAAAGTAACCTTCACTAGCAAGCTGTGATGCCCTCTGTTGGGCTTTCCTCACAGTTGAACAGGTAGTATCGATATATTTCAATCCCTTATGCTGAAGCTCATCGTAGACTTGGGAAGGGGCACCATGCGCGCTAATGGCAACTAGACCTTTGACATCATCAAGGCTGTATATCACCTCAATACCCAAAGACTCGAGCTCCTTGACCACGA
>JAAXQM010000261.1 GCA_012974295.1 Dehalococcoidales bacterium | reverse complement strand
CCGCTGAAAAAGAGATGCAGGATACTTCCTGCCGGGGGTCTGGGGGTGTCCCCCAGCTTTAAAAAGTCCCCCAAGATTGGGGGGTTAGGGGGTTGATTTAGACTGTTTCAGCAGTCTATCTTCTTACCCTGGAAGGATAAAGAGGTCCAGTTAAACTCAGGATGGAGCCACGTAAGAAACGAGCAGCACAACCGTACTATTACAGACCGTTGAAAAAGAGGTGCAGAATACTTCCTGCCGGGGGTCTGGGGGTGTCCCCCAGCTTTAAAAAGTCCCCCAAGATTGGGGGATTAGGGGGTTGATTTAGACTGTTTCAGCAGTCTAAATCACCAGGAACTGAATAGCGGATCGATGGGGAGGTAGGCCGATGGCGATCTCACGAAAGTTACAGCAGCAGATGGCGGAGGGGGGTTGGATCAGGAAGATGTTTGAAGAGGGAATCGCTCTCAGGAAGAGATTCGGCGAGAGCAATGTTTTCGACCTTACTCTGGGTAATCCGGTAATGGAGCCGCCTGATCAGTTTCGTCAGGAGCTTCGCAGGCTGGTAAATGAACCGAGTGCAGGTATGCACCGATACATGCCCAACGCCGGTTATCCGGAGACGCGAGCTGCCGTCGCAGAGCACCTTTCATCGGTGACCGGGCTACCTTTTACCCAGAATGAGGTAGTGATGACATGTGGTGCTGCTGGAGGGATCAATGTGGTACTTAAAACCATCTTAGAGGCCGGAGATGAGGTAATAATCTTCTCACCCTATTTTGTGGAATACATTTACTATATTGATAATGCCCAGGGTATCCCCCGTATTGTTCCTTCGGATAGCCAGTTTGTGCCAGACTTGAAGATCATTGAGGGGGATAGGTAACCTATTAGAGAAAAAGGAACGGGAACTCGGGACGGAGATTTTCCTCATCAGTGATGATATATATCGCAGGCTGGTATACGATGAAGTTGAGTGCCCATATGTATTTCAGTACCATCCCCGGACTGTCGTTACAACCTCATTCTCAAAGGATCTAGCCCTGCCCGGTGAGCGCATAGGCTATGTCGCCATAAACCCCCAGTATGACGGTCGAGAACAGCTGTTCAACGGATTCGTATTCTGCAATCGCGTACTTGGTTTTGTCAACGCTCCGGCGCTTATGCAGAACGTGGTTCGGGCACTGCAGGATGTTTGGGTTGACATAGATGAGTATGTTAGAAAGAGAGACCTTCTATACAAAAATCTTACAGAGATGGGATATTCTATAGAAAAGCCAACAGGAGCTTTCTACATGTTCCCCAAATCCCCCATTGAGGATGATACGGCCTTCGTAAAGGAGTTACAGAAGTACAATGTTCTGGTGGTGCCGGGGAAGGGGTTTGGTGCTCCGGGATACTTTCGTATATCCTATTGCGTTGAGGACCGGGTAATTGAAGGTTCGTTACAGGGATTTAAGACAGCGGCCGAAACATTTAAGCTTTGTTAGTCAGTATTCATCTGTGGCTGTGTTTATCGAGTGAAATTGATAAGCTTATTGAGCCCACTGAAAAAGAGGTACAGGATACTTCCTGCCGGGGGTCTGGGGGTGTCCCCCAGCTTTAAATAACCCCCCAAGATTGGGGGGTTAGGGGGTTGATTGAGACTATTTCAGCAGTCTCTTACTAGTCAACCGATAGCGATTTCAAGATCTCCTCGGCCTTCTCTATATCATTGGTTTTAAGTACCACCATCGCCTTGTCTTCCCCTGCGTGACCAATATAAGCATAGAAGTATTTAATGTTGATACCGGCTTTGGCCATTGGCTTCGCTACGCTGTTCAGTAGCCCGCCGGGAACGTCCGGTATCTGAGCACTTAGCATCCAATCAACCCTCGTTGTAAACTCCGCTTGCCGCAGGGCCTGTAGTCCTTCCTCCGGTTTGTCGAGGATCATGCGCACTATGCCGAACTCCGCTGTATCGCTTACCGAGAGTGCACGTATACTGATCTTCGCCCCCTCGAGGACTTCAAGTATAGCCTCAAGCCGGCCAGGCTCGTTCTCTACAAACACGGATACTTGTTTTAACCTCATTGCTGACCCCCCTTAGCTATTACTATGCACGACCCAAGGTGCTACAGCTCACTGCGGTCTACTACCCTTTTCGCTTTACCCTCCGTACGGGCGATAGTTCTGGGTTCCACTAGCTTAATTCGAGCAGCGATGCCCAGTACACTATCCATCTCGGACCGTAGCCTTTTCTCCAGATTTTCCATCTTTCCCATCTCGTCGGAAAAAACTTCATCCGAAACCTCAACCCATATTTCGAGTTCGTCTGTCTTAAAAGCGTGCTGCCTGTCCACAACTATCAAGTAATGTGGTTCTACCCCCTCAACTTCGAGGAGAACGCTCTCTATCTGTGACGGAAAAACATTTACACCGCGAACGATTAACATATCGTCACTGCGTCCTGTTAACCTGGACATTCTCACCATCGTTCGCCCACAATCACAGGGTTCCGGATTCAAGCTGATGATGTCTCTGGTGCGAAACCTGATTACCGGCTGAGCTTCCTTGGTAAGCGTCGTTATAACAAGTTCGCCTTCTTCACCATACGGCAGCTGTTCTCCCGTTTCCGGGTTTATGACCTCAGCTAGGAAATGGTCTTCCCAAATATGCATACCGCACTTGTAAGGGCACTCTACCGATACCCCTGGCCCGATAACCTCAGTCAAACCGTAGACATTGATAGCTATGATACCTAGCCTGTCCTCTATGTCCTCTCTCATCTTTTCGGACCACGGCTCAGCACCGTGTATTCCCAGGCGCAGAGTAGTATCTCGCAGATCAACGCCCATCTCCCTGGCGGCTTCATGTAGGGTAATCGCGTAGGAGGGGGTACAGGTGATAACCGTAGTGCCCAGGTCCTGTATCATAAGAATCTGACGCTTGGTATTACCTGTACTCGTGGGGATCACCGTGGCCCCAAGGAGTTCAGCACCGTGGTGGAAACCGAGTCCTCCCGTGAATAGACCGTATCCATAGGCGTTCTGAAGCACATCATTTTCTGTTGTACCAGCCGAAGTTAAAGTGCGGGCCATTATCTCGGCCCAGGTATCTACGTCATGCCGAGTATAAGGCGCAATTATTGGCTTGCCCGTAGTGCCACTGGAAGAGTGGATTCGCACTACCTGCTCCATGGGAACGGCCATCAACCCGAAAGGGTAATTATCTCGAAAGTCCAGCTTGCTGGTGAATGGCAGCTTGCGCAGGTCAGCTAAGCTCTGTATATCATCGGGGGTGACTCCCTTTTCCTTCAATGTACGCCGGTAGAAAGGTACCCTCTCATAGACTTCCCCGACTTTGGCCCTTAAACGCTCGAGTTGTAGCCTCTCCAGCCTCTCTCGCGGCATCGACTCGTTTTCAGGATCGCGAATCATTTCTTGATCTCCCTTGCTTCTATAACTGAATTAGCCTCCTGCAGACCTCTGTCGAAAGCATCAACGCTGGATTCCACGAATTTAGGTGGCAGCCGGCGGCGCATTATATCTGTCCAGGCTTTGGGTTCCAGCTCCAGAAATGCAGATAGGAAACCCAGCATTACCATGTTGACTGCCCTCGGATTGTCTGCCTCCTGAGCGATTCTGATGGCCGGGACCAGATATATTTCATCGGTATACTGTGATATTATCCCTTTGCTTTTATCCCAGCCTGGGTATGGAATCTTGCCTGTAACGGCTGATATCGGGATAACAACCACATCGGCGATGATGGCTACTCCGTCTGGCTTTAAAAAAGATGCCCATCGCGCTGCTTCCAGTTGTTCCAGACCCACAAGAAAATCGACCTCGCCTTTTTTTATCAGAGGAGAAAAAACCTGCGTTCCCCAGCGGACGTGGCTAACTACACTCCCTCCCCTTTGCGACATTCCCAGCGAGTCCGTCTTCTTAACATCGTAACCGTTTTCCATGCCAACCTCGGCCATTCCATCGCTGGCGAGGATGACTCCATAGCCACCGACTCCCACCATTAGCACATTAACATCCTTCATCATTTGCTCTCCGATATGGCACCCTGAGGGCATATCTGGGCACAGACACCGCAACCTGTACATACTTCACTGTCAATAACGGCTTCGTCCTCCAGGATGGAGATGGCAGGGCAACCCACATCCAGGCAATCAAAGCAGCCGATGCACTCATCCTCATCCACCTTATACGGAGTGCTCTTTGCTCGCGTGTGAAGGGGGCAGGATCCTCTCACTATTATTACCGATGGCTCATTATTTGCCACAGCCTGTTTAATGTTGGACTCAATGGTTTTCAAATCAAATGCATCAACTACAGTGACGTCTCTTACACCACAGCCTTTTACCAGTGATTCAAGCTCAACTGCTTGTGTCTTGGCTCCCTTTGCTGAGATTCCGGTGCCGGGGTGCCCCTGGTGACCGGTCATAGCAGTCGTTCCATTATCTAAAATGATAATTGTATTGCTACCCTGATTGTACACCACGTCGATAAGCCCAGTAATACCGGAATGCATGAAGGTGGAATCGCCCAGCACAGCTACGATTTTATTAGGTACGCCTGCCTTTTCCAATCCCAGCGCCTTCCCTATGCTGGCACCCATGCACGCGCAGGTATCCAGAGCTGCAAGCGGGGGATAAACCCCTAAAGTGTAGCAACCTATATCTCCGGTAACAATAAACTCGTCTTCCTTCAATTCTTTCCCGGAGCTGGTGCTACGAAATCCTAACCTTCTCAGGACAAACTCTGCGGCAACGTGGGGACAACCAGCGCATAGCTGAGGCCGGCGCGCCGGTAGTTGCGTTGCGGGTGATACTGGTGCAGGAGCGGGACCTGATGTTTTCTGTAGCAATCCCGCCTGAATGGCACCTCTCTCAACTATCTCGGGATCCAGCTCGCCTATTATAGGTATGAACTCTTTACCCGTGACCGCAATGCCCAGGCGTCGCACTTCGTCTTCTAAATAAGGATCAAGCTCCTCGACTACAACCACCCTTTCCACCTCCCCGGCGAATCGGCTGATCAGGTTAGAGGGAAAGGGGTAGATCGTCGCTAATTTAAGATGGGAGGCATCCTTGAATACTTCCCTGGCGTACTGGTATGCTACCCCGTCAGATATCACACCGAGCTTTCGGTCGGCCAGCAGCATCTCGTTCAGAGGAAAGTCCTCAACATATGCCTGTAATTTAGTAATGCGCTCCTCCATGGCCTGTCGCCGGACTCGGGCGTTCGAGGGAACCATCACGAATTTTGCGGGCGAGCGGATAAAACTGGGTTTCCTTAAGTCGCTTTTCCGCTCTCCTTTCACATCGACCACAGTCTTGCAGTGAGATATCCGAGTGGTAGAACGCAGCAGCACTGGAGTGTCGAATTCCTCGCTAATATTGAAGGCCCATTCCATTAAATCATAGGCATCCTGGCTGTTGGTGGGCTCAAGCATGGGTACTTTAGCGATTCTGGCGAAATGACGGTTGTCCTGCTCGCCCTGTGAGCTATGCTCTCCCGGGTCATCGCACGAAACTATTACCAGTCCGCCAACTACGCCCGTAGTGGAAACTGCAAAGAAGGGATCAGCAGCCACATTCAGCCCAACGTGTTTCATGGATACCAGTACTCGGACACCGCTGTAGCTTGCCCCTATACCCACCTCAAGGGCCACCTTTTCATTGGTCGACCACTCGGTATACACATCGTCCATACGAGCGATGTTTTCCATTATCTCGGTGCTCGGCGTTCCGGGATACGCTGTCGCCACAACCACGCCGGCGTGATATGCACCCAGTGCTATGGCTTCGTTACCCGATAATAGCTGTTTCATAATATGTCATTCCCAATTCATAATTCTACCATGCGTGCTGCAGACTATGCCACACTTTTACCCAAATATGCCTGTCTCACCCTATCGTCACCCAGGAGCTCTTTAGCGGTGCCCTCTACGGTAATTCGCCCTCTTTCCATAACATATCCTCGATCGGCTATCTTGAGCGCTGCAGTGGCATCCTGTTCGATAAGAAGTATGGTGAGCCCCTCGTCTCTCAGCCTGACTATGAGCTTCAGGATTTCTTTCACCAGATTAGGCGCCAAACCGAGGGAGGGTTCGTCTAGCAGTAGCATTTTGGGTGAGGACATTAACGCGCGACCGATAGCTAGCATCTGTTGCTCCCCCCCGCTAAGGCTGCCTGCCTTCTGAGTCAGCCGTTCTCTGAGTATGGGAAAAAGTTTGAATACGGTTTCCAGATTTGACTGATATGCATGGCTATGCAGGAACAATCCAATGTATGCTACGGCGCTCAGCCGGTTCCGGGCACATTGTGTGTAGGCACCCATAGTCAGGTTGTCCTTCACCGACATTTCTCCGAAAATTTGTCTTCCTTCAGGGACATAGGCTATGCCCAGCCGCACGGTGCTGTGAGAAGCAAGTCCTGAAATCTGGCGTTGGTCCAGCGAGACTCTGCCACTCTTCAGAGGCACTGCTCCGGATATGGCATTTAATAGGCTGGTCTTACCGGCCCCATTGGCCCCGATGATGGTTACGATCTCACCATCGTTCACAACCAGGGAAACCTCTTTCAGCCCCATAATCCGGCCGTAAGCTACAGATGCATTTTCGACCTTGAGCATTACTCCTCATCCTCCCCTAAGTAAGCAGAGATGACCCTTTTATCCCTCTGAATTTGAGCAGCAGTGCCCTCGGCTATCTTCTGACCACTATCCAGTACCACGACCCATTCGGCAAGGCCCATCACCAGCGGCATGTCATGCTCTACCAGTATAACGCTGATCCCCATTTCCCGAATGCGGCGGACAAGATCGCTTAGCTCACGCTTCTCCAGCGTGTTCAGCCCGGCGCCGGGCTCATCAAGTAGAATTAACCGGGGCTCGGTGGCCAGAGCCCGGGCGATTGACAGTAGTTTCTGCTGGCCCAATGGAAGGCTGACAGCACTCTGCTCGGCATGAGTTCCTAATCCCACCATATTTAGG
>JAAXQM010000194.1 GCA_012974295.1 Dehalococcoidales bacterium | reverse complement strand
CACCTACACCTACACCTACACCTACACCCACGCCGACACCAGCTCCAACTACGACACCTCCACGTACTCCGACACCTATACCTACGACCACGCCCACGCTTACACCGACTCCTACAACAACTCCAATGTCTACCCCGACTTCCACCCCAACCAAGACACCAACCTCATCGCCTACGTTGATACCGACATCAATTCCCACGCACACTCCTACGCCTACGCTATCGTCAACGCCGACGCCGAGCCTAACCCCCACCGGCACAACTGCGAATATAGGCGATGTGCTGATTAATGAGGTTCAGTACGATCCTGCGCAATCCGGCACGGATGCACCATTCGAGTGGATAGAGCTGTTTAACTGCACAACCGAGACAATAGAACTTGAGGGCTGGAGAATCAGCGATAATTATGGTAGCGACCCAATCCCGTCATTGACGCTGCCTTCACACGGTTTTGCGGTGATCGCCGCCACGGAGGACTTCCATACCAACTTCCCCGACTTTACCGGAACCATCGTCTTTATAGAGGATGGTCAAATTGGCAATGGATTAAGCAATAACGGAGACTGCCTCGTCCTTAAGGACAGCATGGCAACTATTATCGATGCCATCTCCTATGGTAATAACGAAACCATAATGCTGCCGCCTTGTCAGGATGTGGCTGCAGGCCATTCCCTGGAGCGCCAACCTGCTGGTTTGGATACCGATGAAGCCAGCGACTTTGTGGATAACCCAAACCCCACCCCTGGTTATGGTTTGGCTACCATTGTACCCACACCAACGCCGACGCCGACGATAACCCCAATACCTACACCTACAGCGGCTCCCACAGCTACACCAACTGTTACAATAACTGCGACGCCTACAAGCACCCCTCCCAGCAGTCCGACCCCTGAGGGCACAACTCCGCCGCCTAAGATATCCCCATCTCGCTCCGGGGTGGTTTTACGCGCCATCCTTATTACAGCGGCATTAGCTCTATTTGCCATCGCTTTATGGTTTGAAGTCAGGCGAAGGAGGAAATAATTGCCTTACTTCCACCGCTAAGATATAATTACGCACGAGGCTAACGCCATATACATCGATCATTGCCCAAATGATTAAGATTTCAGATATTATGGAGCGAAACTAATGCCCTGGTTCTACGACGGGGGCACAATTACCTTGAAGCTTCTGTTCTTGCTTCTTTCCCGCTGGAAGGTCGAGGGGAAGAAGAACATACCATCACAGGGACCTTTAATAGTAGTAGCCAATCACCTCAGCATTGTTGACCCTCCTCTACTTTCGGCCAGCATTCACCGAAGGATTGTATTCATGTCCAAGGAGGAAGTATTTCATAATCCGTTACTTGGTCCGCTGGCGCGTGGCTGGCGGGCTTTTCCGGTACGACGCGGCGTATTCGATAGGGAAGCCCTCCGCCGTACCGAGCAGCTGTTAGATGAGGAGCAGGTATTAGGGATGTTCCCCGAGTCGATGAGGAGCGCCACAGCTCAGATGCAGCAGGGCTTGACAGGGACCGCGCTGATCGCCCTACGAAAAGGGGCAACTATACTACCCGTAGGTATTACAGGGACCGAAAAAATTGATGGGATTAGCATCATCTTTCGCCATCCCACCATAACCGTAAGCATCGGAGAACCATTCAAACTGCCCGCTATCGATGGCAGGCGGACCAAGTCCCATTTAGGTCCGGCTACCGATTTTATTATGGAGCGGATTGCTGAGCTTCTCCCAGAAAGCTATCGGGGATACTATGGAGATGGAAAAGGCTGCTGAAAAAAGTATCTTTTGGTATTTACAGATTCCATCCCCGATAGCGCCTTAATGCAATGGAATAATAATGGAGCAATATGCTTGAAAGGGAGCGGACCATGGAAATAAATATCACAGGAAAATTTGGCATATATTTGAACGCAAAAGATATGAAGGTGGCGCGAATCAATTCTCCCTACTGGATCCCCTCGGGACCGGATTGGACCTTCCTTACCCCGGAGGTTAACATGACCCTGCTCAGGATTCGACAATTAGCTAAAGAGCGGAAGCTGGTTAGCGAGCCCGACAAGCTGGTCTGGAGTTAGTCGCTACGTTTAAAGGTATGTTAGCCCGGGTATCCAGGTATAGAGGTTCAAAAAAGAGCCTTTATGTGATATAATATCGACCTGCCAAGCCAAAAAAAAGGAGAGCCTCATTTATGGACAAGGACCCTATAGTAGTATGGTTTGAAGACGTAGGTAAAGACGACATATCCCAAGTCGGCGGAAAGGGGGCAAACCTGGGAGAGATGACCAGGGCCGGCATTCCAGTGCCGCCGGGTTTTATAGTTACAGCCCAAAGTTACTTTTATTTCCTGGAACAATCAAAACTCACCACGGCAAAACTCGACGATAAAATTAGAAATCTGCTCTCATCTTTAGATCCTAATGATAGTCATAAACTTCAGGATGTTGCATTAGAAATCAAGTTTCTGTTAAACACAGCGTATATGCCTGAAGAGATAAGCGAGGAAATCGCACGAGCCTATAAGGAAATGGGCGGCGGTCTGGTTGCAGTGCGCTCCTCAGCCACCGCCGAGGATCTACCTGAGGCATCATTTGCCGGTCAGCAGAGAACCTTCCTTAATGTAAAAGGCGAAGAGGAAGTTATTGCCGCTGTGCATGGTTGTTGGGCATCCCTTTTTGAGCCCAGAGCGATTTTCTATAGAGCCCATCAGGGTTTTGATCACCTCGCTGTCGGCATTGCAGTACCGGTACAGCGGATGGTGCAGTCGAAGGTCTCGGGTGTCATGTTCACCATAGATCCGCTAACCAGCGATAAAGGAAAAGTTGTTATTGAGGCGATATATGGTTTGGGTGAGGCTATCGTCTCCGGGGAGGTGAACCCTGATCTCTACATGCTGGAGAAAGAAGGGTTAAAGATCGTCGATAAAAAAATCGTTCAGCAGGAATGGAAACTGGTGCGCAATTCGAGAGGAGGCAAGGATCTAGAGAAGGCAAACATCAGGGTGGCCATCCCTGATGAGAAACAAGCGCTACAGAAATTGTCCGATAAGGATATCGTAGCGCTGGCAAAGATCGGTAAACAACTCGAAGATAGGTACTCTTTCCCTCAGGATATCGAATGGGCTAAAGATGGAGATTCACTTTTCATTGTACAAACCCGTCCCGTTACTACCATAAGGGAAAAAGCGACGCAGCTGCAGATATTGGACAAGACAAAGGAGCCCCTACTGACTGGTTCCCCCGCCAGCCCTGGTGTTGGCTACGGACCGACCAAGATAATTCAACATCCATCCGAGATCGATAAGATTTTGGTAGGCGACGTACTTGTTTCCGAGATGACTACCCCTGATTTCGTACCTGCAATGAAGCGAGCAGCAGCAATTGTAACCGATAGAGGTGGTAGGACGTGCCACGCTGCCATTGTTAGTAGGGAGCTGGGCGTCCCTTGTGTCGTGGGGACGGAGAATGCCACCCGGGTCATGCGGACCGGGAATGTTGTTACCGTGGATGGCTCCGAGGGGAAGGTCTTTGATGGCAAGCTTGCTACTGTGATGCGCAAGACACCGTCTATTACCCGTAAAGCACCAGTTAAGACAAAAACCAAAGTTTATGTTAATTTGGCTGATCCGGAGCTGGTGGAGAGGGTTGCCAGTCGACATGTCGATGGTGTGGGGCTACTTCGTGCTGAGTTTATAATCGCCCAAATAGGTGAACATCCTCGTTATATGATCCACCAGGGGAGAGGGAAAGCTTTCGTAGATATACTCACTGACGGTGTTACTACCTTTGCCAAGGGTTTTCACCCTCGCCCGGTGGTTTACCGCACTACCGATTTTAAGACCAATGAATATAGAAATCTCACGGGCGGGGAGAAATATGAGGCCATCGAGGAGAACCCCATGCTTGGATACAGAGGGTGCTCCCGCTATGTAAAGGAAGCCGATCTCTTCAAAATGGAGATAGAGATGATCAAGCGGGTGAGGGAAAACTATAAGAATCTGTGGGTGATGATCCCCTTTGTAAGAACGGTTGACGAGATGACTCATTTAATGGGCGTATTGAAGAGCGAAGGGCTTAGCTCATCCAAAGATTTCAAGATTTGGATGATGGTTGAGGTACCTTCCAATATCTTCCTTATAGATAAATTCATCGATACAGGCATAGATGGTATATCCATCGGCTCTAATGACCTGACTCAGCTCATTCTCGGGGTCGATCGCGATAACCCGAAATTTGGAGAGACGTTCGATGAGCGAAACGAAGCGGTGATGCTAGCACTGGAGATAGCGATCAAAACGTCGATTAAGAGAGGGATTACCGCCTCAATATGCGGGCAAGCACCTTCGGTTTATCCGGAGCTAACCGAGAAGCTGGTGGAATGGGGAATCACCTCTGTCTCGGCAAGCCCTGATGCAATAGAGAGTACCAGGGATATAATAGCCAGTATTGAGAAGAAGGCAGTCAAATAGCTTCTCTATCTAAGGGAATACCCAGTTGCGCTTTGAGGTAGCCTTATCCCTGTATTAATAGAAGCTAGCTATAGATGAGAGGGAGATGACTAAGAACCTGAGCAATGTAAACCAGATAATAGCTAAGTATCAAGGGGACCAAAGCGCCTTGATACAGATGTTACTTGAGATACAGAGGGAGAACCGATGGCTTCCCAAGCCGGTTCTGGCAAGACTGAGCCAGAAATTAGGAATCCCGATTAGTCAGATTTACCATATAGCTACCTTTTATAAGGCTTTCAGCCTGATTCCGCAGGGGCGCCATACCGTATCAGTGTGCCTGGGTACAGCCTGCCATGTACGTGGCGCTCCCCGTCTTCTGGACAGGGTTACGGATACTCTAAAATTAAATCCGGGGGAAACCAGTGTGGACTATAAGTTTACCCTAAAAACGGTAAATTGCCTTGGTTGTTGCGCCCTGGGACCGGTGATGGTGGTTGATGGTGAATACTATGGCAAACCCTCGGCGAAAGAAATTGAAAAGGTAATCGCAAACTGCGATTAGGAGGAGTCATTGTGCGATTAAAATCGCCTGCTGACTTACAGGAAAAAAGGCAACAGATAATTTCCTTAAGAGATTCCAGCAGACATTGCGTTACCATCTGCTCGGGCACGGCTTGCCATGCCTACGCCAGCGAAAAGACTGCATTGGCCTTTGTTGAAGAGATTAAAAGTAGTGGCCTCAAAGATAATGTGGATATCAGGCGCACCGGATGCCATGGTTTTTGTGAGCGGGGACCCATAGTCGTTATCTTTCCGGAGGAGATTTGTTATCTTGGAGTTAAGCCAGAGGATGTCTCGGAGATCGTATCCACAACTCTGATGGGGAAAGGGTTGGTTGACCGACTATTATACAAGGATAGTAATGGTGAAAAGGTGGTCCATGAGGGTGATATACCGTTTTATAAAAATCAGACGCGGATTGTATTTGGAAACAACCGGTTAATTGACCCCAAGAACATCGACGATTATATTGCCCTGGGCGGTTATGATGCCCTGACAAAGGCCCTCTTCGAAATGAGCCCTGATGATGTAATGGAAATGGTAAAAAGGGCGAATCTGAGGGGAAGGGGTGGTGGTGGTTTCCCAGCCGGCATGAAATGGGAGACCACCCGTAACGCACCAGGCAAAACAAAGTATGTCATTGTTAATGCCGATGAAGGTGATCCCGGTGCCTACATGGACCGGAGCCTGCTTGAGGGCAATCCCCATAGTGTACTGGAAGGCCTCATAATCGGCGCCTACGCTATTGGTTCTCATAAGGGCTATGTATATGTGCGCCAGGAGTACCCCCTGGCAATAGAGAATCTCTCTATTGCCCTGAACCAGGCGGGGGAATATGGTCTACTCGGTAAGAATATTCTCGGCTCAAGGTTCAATTTCGATGTCACAGTGCACCGCGGAGCCGGAGCCTTCGTTTCTGGAGAATCCAGTGCCTTGATGAACGCCATTGAGGGGAAGGTAGGGGAACCACGGCCAAAGTATACCCGCACCGCGGTGAGCGGGATCGGGGACAAACCGAGCAACCTCAATAATGTAGAGACCTGGGCCAATGTACCCCTGATAATAAGCCGGGGTGCTGATTGGTTTGCCAGCATTGGCACAGAGGGGAGCAAGGGTACCAAGATTTTTTCACCAGACCGGTGGACCGTCGGGAGGGTGCATACCTGAAAGCCTTTTAGATATCCCGGTGGATTTCGATGAGCTTGCGAAAGTGGGCTCAATGATGGGTTCCGGCGGCATGATTGTAATGGATGAAGATGATTGTATGGTGGATGTGGCGAGGTATTTCTTAACTTTTCTAACTGAGGAGTCCTGCGGCAAGTGTATTCCCTGCCGTGAAGGGATAAGGCAAATGCTCACCATATTGAATAGGATTTGTGAAGGTGAGGGCAAGGAAGGCGACATCGTGATGCTGGAGGAGCTATCCGAGGTGGTCCAGGACGCATCTCTTTGTGCCCTTGGCACAACAGCTCCCAACCCCGTACTGAGCACTATCCGGTACTTTAAGGATGAGTATGAAGCTCATATCAGGGAGAGTCGTTGCCCTGCCGGTGTCTGTAAAGCGCTTGTCTCATACTATATCAATCCGGAGCAGTGCCAGGCCTGCCAGATCTGCCTTCGCGAATGCCCGGTGGGGGCGATCATGGGAGGTAAGAACATCGTACATGTTATTGACCAGGATAAGTGCACCAAATGCGGGACATGCCTCGATGTCTGCCCAATACGTTTCGCCGCAGTGGAGAAACTTTCCGGCCGGCCTGTTCCGGCAGCGCCTCCTCAAGGAACTAAAGTAAGGCGTGTAAAAAAGGCGCAGCAATGAAAAAATTACAGAAAGTCACTCTAACCATAAATGATAGGGAGGTCACAGCGAAGGAGGGTATGACTATCCTCGAAGCAGCCCGCGATGCCGGGATATATATTCCTACACTTTGCTACCATGAGAAACTGGCCCCTTACGGCGCCTGCCGCATTTGCACAGTGGAGCTATCCCGCAATGGCAGAAGCAGGCTGGTAACCTCCTGTGTCTATACGGTAGAGAATGGCTTAATAGTAAAAACAGAATCCCCAAAAGTCATCAAGGTTCGCAAACTGCTCCTAGAGCTAATGCTAGCCTCTTCTCCGGCGAAAGCAATACAAGACCTGGCTCGCCAATACGGGATAGAGAAACGCAGGTTTGAGGCAGATAAGACCAATTGCATCCTTTGCGGCCTGTGTGTACGGTACTGCAGTGAGATCAAGCAGGCGAATGCTATTGGGTTTGTGGGGAGAGGCACCGAGCGGCGGGTCGTATTCCATCCGGAGATCGCTTCCACAGTATGTGCGAGCTGTCGAGAGTGTTTCAGCCTGTGTCCAACAGGCAAACTCCCCTCGGAAACCGACGGTGTATGCTTCGACGATCTAACCCTCGATGATTTTCTCAAGACGCAACAGTCCCCCGCGTAGAAAGACAGGCAAGGTAAGCATTTAAGTGCCATTATCTATTCTTCATTATGACATTCGCCAGAGACTTGAGGAACGGGAGGAGCACTTATCTCCTTATGCCGCAAAGAGCCGTCTGTCCAGGGGCAGGCAGCATAATGAGGAGCCGTGTCCAATGCGGACCGAGTTTCAGCGCGACCGCGATCGCATTATTCATTGTAAGGCATTCCGCCGCCTGAAGCACAAGACTCAGGTATTTGTCGCACCTCTGGGTGATCACTATGTTACCAGGCTTACTCATACTCTGGAGGTATCGCAGATCGCCCGCTCTATCGCTCGTGCCTTAAACCTTAACGAGGATCTCGCAGAGGCCATTTCCCTCGGCCACGATCTTGGTCATACTCCATTCGGTCATGTGGGCGAAGATATGCTTGATCATCTTTACCCCGAGGGGTTCCGGCATAACGAGCAAAGCCTGAGGGTTGTAGATCTCCTGGAAAGGGATGGGCAGGGACTTAATCTGACCTGGGAGGTGCGGGATGGCATACTGAAGCACTCCAAGAGCGGAGCAGACATCCTGAGTGAGGAATGGGGATCAGTGGATACGCTTGAGGGTGAGGTTTGCAAGATTGCGGATATAGTCGCTTATAT
>JAAXQM010000025.1 GCA_012974295.1 Dehalococcoidales bacterium | reverse complement strand
TGCTGAAATAGTCTTAATCAACCCCCTAATCCGCCAATCTTGGGGGACTTTTTAATGCTGGGGGACAATCCCCAGACCCCCAGCAGGACGTGTCCTACGCCTCTTTTTCAGCAATATTATAAGGTTGCAATGTACAAATCCGTTGGAAAAGTCATATGCTCTGCATATAGGACCTCAGCGGGCAAAGTAAGTACAGGAAGAGAATGTAGGAGGAGCTTCTGGGTTCAGCGTAGACTTTGCAGCGCTTGGTCTTCCAGGAGACAACCCATTTAATCGTTATTACCGTATCTTTCCTGGTATGATTTCGCTTGGTGCACGAAAGCCTCAATTCTGGTCTTCGCGTTTGTCTGCTTCAGTCCATCGTATATCATAGTGAGCACAGGAATGTCGTTTTGCTCTCTTTGTACCTTCTTGTAGATGGCAGTGGCCAAGCTGCCGAAAACGCAATTGAGAACAATAAGGTTGGCTATACCGCTGCAGCCCTGCACCGCATACCCCTCCGCCTTGGCCACATTGATGGTCACCACCGGGTCTATGTCAGGGCAGATATAGGGAGAAGCCATTTCAATCCTTTGTTCAACCGACGGTATCTTACAATCCGCTAGCTCCTCACCCAGCATGCTCTCAATTCTCTGTTGCCAATGATTATCCCAGAACCTTCGTACATAATAGTAGAGTGCAGTGGCGTATTTTCCTCTGGAGAGGTTAATATCCGGGTATACCTGGTCGAAATATACCATATAGTCCGTCGTGGTTGGCCCCAACCTCACTTCGACGCCTTGCGCCTCAAATTCCTTGATTATGTCATTGTTAGACCAGGAATTCATACAGGTATAGAACTCGCCCACAATTCCGATGATGGGTTTGCTCTCCTTCCGCGTTGGAATGCCATCCATAACTTCGATAGAGTGCGTGAATGTCTCGGAGAAGTTACCCGCAACCAGCCCTGAGCATATCTGCTCTATCCCCCACTCGTAAACCCTTTCAGCTTCGCCTTCATTTATCTCGTAAGGCCGAATGTGGAGTAACTTGGCCAGCAGTACATCGGTTGCCAACCACCCTTTCCAGACAGTTCGGGCAAAGTTGAGCCCTAATAATCTCGTAGACTCGTCGAGGCGAATCGATTGTGATGGGGCAATTATGGGAATATGGGAGAGTCCCAATCTCTTGAGAACCAGTTTGAACGACAACGGATACTGACTCATGCGACAGGAGCCGTCGAAGTTAAGCGTGAAGAAAGATGAATGATCGGGATCGAAGCCTTCAAGCTCGGTCATACGCACCATATCTCCGGTAAGAAGCTGGTAGGGGTGGCACTCCTTAGAAGAAGCGTACCTCCTTCCCAATTCGTCTGACCTCTCGTCGGGCCTGGGCAAGACTTGAGCATCTAATCCCGCCGATCGAAGCGCAGTAGCAAAAACATCGGAGTGCCCGCTGAGATAGGGAATATAGATCTTTTTGTCGAAATCCCTCATCTTCTTAGTCGGCTTGAAGATAGCAGTCTCATTCCCGGGCCTAATGATATCAAGGTCCACCTGCTCATAATATCTCTCTGTAGATTTAGGTCTGTTGGAGGTATCAACGAAGGCCTCGACCCTGGTTGCTATCCCTGCGTCAGCGCTATGCTCGTCGACCTCTAGAACCAGATAGGGGTCTTCACCCATGGTATCCTCAAGATATTTCATAAAGAAGGCATCGGGGCCACAGCCATAGTTCGTAATGAGTACTGGGTTCAGGCTCCTGTGCTCCCTGGAGAATATCACTGCTCTGAGTAGATTCTGTTCATTCTTCCAAACCAGGTTAGAGTAGTGAGAGGGCAGCCTGACAGAATCCAAGGGCAGCAGATCGAATGGAATCGCCAGCACCCCCAGTTTCCGTAGTTTCTTGGGGATGTTTAGGTTGAGCCCTATATCGTGGGCATTGTAGGGCTTGCCTATGACCACTACTGCCTCGTTGTCCCGGCTCAGGTTCTGAAGTACTTCGCGACCTCTTCGCTGACACTTCTCTAGAAATTCTTGCTGAGCCCTAATAGCAGCGTCTGCAGCCCGAGAAGTGTCTTTTGTCATCTTGCCCAGCATCTGGCCCAGTCGCAGCATCTGCTCCCTCAGGTTGTAATTCTCCTCCGCCATGTATATTGTGGGTTTCATGATTTTTACTCTGTCCTCAAAAGCGGGACCGATCATGAATGGGATACCCTGGATATAGGGACAGTTGTAGCTTCTCTCTACATCGTCTGTCATCATCTCCAGGTCGATAACATTAGGTAGAAATACATAGTCTACTTTTTTCTCAATAAGGTTCTCTACATGTCCGTAGGCCACTTTGACCGGGTAGCACATCTCAGCCAGAATCAACTGCAGCCCCTTATTGATAAGCTTCCGGTTTGTTTTATCGGAGATTACTACCTTTAGCCCTAGTTCTTGGAAGAATGTAGCCCAAAGCGGGAACTGTTCATAGAACATGAGCATTCTGGGAACACCGATGGTAACAGAGTCAGTTTCCGCTTCGTCCTCCTTGTGGTAACTCAGAAGCAACTCCTCCCTCTCGTTAAACAGATCGGGTAAGTCCTTATCGATACCCTCTCCCTTCTTAATCTCATATCTATCACAGATACCACCGAAGAACGACTCTTGATGATCGCCAATGAGAACTCTCTTAATTTCGCAGTGGTTGGGACAATGCTGACATTCGAATGGTTTGACCTGATAATGCCTTTCCCTCAGATCGAAGCCCACGAATTTGCTCTTTTGATCGATTTCCATCCACCGCTCTCGCGCAATCAGGGCAGCGCCAATGGCACCGGTCACATTGTGGTCCTTGGGCACTATGATTTGTTTATCAAGGATATTCTCAAAAGCTGCTGCCACACTCCTATTTGTAGCTACTCCGCCCTGGAAAAATATCCTGTTGCCTATCTTCTTATTTCCTACAACCTTCTCTATGTAGTTATAGGCTACTGAGTACGACAGACCGGCGACAAGATCGACCTTAGGTGACCCCACCTGTTGATGGTGTATCAGGTCAGACTCCATGAAAACGGTACACCGTGTGCCGAGGTCTGTCGGGTTCTTGGAATCGAAAGCGAGTTTGCTGAATTCGTCAATTATCGTATCTAATCTAGTGGCTTGTTCCTGGAGGAATGAACCTGTACCCGCAGCGCACACTTTGTTCATTTCAAAATCAACCACTGACCCGTTCTTGACAGAGATGTATTTTGAATCCTGCCCACCGATTTCGAATATGGTGTCGACGCTTTTGTCGATTTCAATGGTGGCCCTGGCCTGCGCTGTAATCTCATTAATCACCATGTCTGCGCCGACGAAATCGCCCACGAAGTATCGACCGCTACCGGTAACTCCCACGCCCCCAACTTCAAGGAGGTTCTCCATGCCAAGAACAATATCAGCGAGTCCCTTCTTGACCGACTCTATCGGCTCGCCTTCGGTCATCAGGTATCTCTTCCGTAGAAGCTTCTTGTTACTATCTAAGATGACAATATTTGTACTTGCTGCACCAACATCGATCCCAAGATACACCACCTCTTTTTTCTCTTGCTGCGCGATGTAGTCATCACTATCAGAGGTTGCACCATCTTTGTAGCTTAACCGCTTCAAATATCCCTGTTTATCTTCCTTGGCTGTCCTGATCAAGTAATGTTTTATATCCTCAATAGCCCTGCTAACATCAAGGGGAGTAACTGTTTCTCTTTCAGTTGCCATAATAGCCGAGCCCAGCGCTCCCATGATAAAGAAATGCTCGGGGATTATTAACTCTCCTTCATCGAGCTCCAGCAGATCTTTAAATGCTTTGCCTACTCCCTTATTGGCAGCCACTCCACCCTGGAACGCGACAGGTTTTTTGAATTTCTTGCCCTTGCCCAGGTTACTTATGAAATTTCTGGCCAGGGCGTAGCAAAGCCCCGCTACTATATCCTCTTTGGGAACTCCTTCCTGCTGAAGGTGAACCATATCGGATTTGGCAAAGACGCTGCACCTGCCAGCAATAGTCGCCGGCCTCTCGGATTTCAGGGCCAGATCGCTAAATCCCTTATCTATAGAGATTCCCAAACGATAAGCCTGTTGATCCAAGAAGGAACCGGTGCCGGCAGCGCAGATCTCATTTAGGGCGTGATCCACAACGATTGATTTGCCTTTCTTCTCGTCTGGTTCCAGGAAAATCAATTTGGAATCTTGTCCACCAATTTCTATAACCGTCCTGACCCCGGGATGAAAATAGGTGACGGCCTTTGCCTGGGTCATTATCTCATTCTCTTTTGCTATGCCCAAGATATCGGCTATCAATTCTCGGCCGCTTCCGGTGGTTATCACTCCCTCTAGCATGGGGAAATCCTTAATGAGGCTGTTAAAAGCATCAAGTAAAGCTGGGATGGGCTGTCCCTTTGTTCGTTGATAGATGCTATGGAGCAGGTTCACCTGTTCGTCAATTATGGCTATGTTCAGGCTGACCGACCCTACGTCTATTCCCATATAGAGTTTCTCTCGATGTGTCACTTGGTCTTCTCCATAAAGGGTTAAGTTATATCATAAACTCAGCAGTTGCTGGTCAAAAGAATACAGGCCACGTGCCCCCCGGTATATGTGCGTAACATCTCATTATACTATAGATTCGTCTCTGTCCCCTATAATAAGAGAATGCTGAAATAGTCTTGATCAACCCCCTATATCCCCCAGTGTTGGGGGATATTTAAAGCTGGGGGACACCCCCAGACCCCCGGCTGGAAGTATCCTGCACATCCTTTTCAGCAGTCTCGATAAATAGCAATCAGTAACTAGGTGATCAGTTGGGGTAGAGCTTCCTGTACCCTCCCAATTAAAATGGGGGCATCCGTTAGGTTTGTTCTTGGGGCTTAACCGTGGCATGAACGATTCCGCCTAAGCGGGTCACACGTCTCCCCTGATTTGCTCCACTGAAATAGGAACCCTCAAGGGATTCAGTAGTAACATTTTTCACCTGAAAAAACCCTCTACTGGAAAGGAATTCCTCAATATCTTCTTCTTCTATACCGAAAGTAGGAGGCTCACCCCTTCGTTCAAAAGCCGCCCTCCATTTCTTTGCCTCCTCATGATGTAAAGTCCCGTCAAGAGCCGACTGAAAGGCATAGTCGAATATAATAGAACTGCCTTCGCCGGAATTATTTGATATGAAGGCTAAGGTCTCATCTACCGCCTCCGCTTTCAGGTACTGGGTTGTACCTTCCCAGATAAACAGGGTCTTAAGGTTTCTGTCATAACCACTTTCAAAAAGCCCTTCACTGAGCTTCCTTTTGTCTAAATCGATGGGGACATATACTACATCATCTGGAAGGAACCCGAATATCTTCCTGACCTTCTCAACTTTAGCTCTCTGAGTGTACGGATGGTCCACTTCAAAGACCTTAATCTTTCCTTTTAATCTGTCAACCCTATATGCTCTGGAATCGTAACCAGCCCCCAGGATAACCAGCTGCGCAATCCCGTCATCTATACACGCCTCCAGGTAATCGTCGATATATCGGGTTCGGGCTATAACGCCATTAGGTCCACCGGGAATTACCCGTTCAGCATACCAAAGGGCAATCTTTGTAAGCAGTCGACTCTTGCCCATAATACTGAATTTGGTTCCAAGAAAATCCTTTGCATAAGGGTCATGGCAAACTCGTTCATCCTCCGGTCTCATTAACTCCGCAGCCCTAAAGGCAGCGTTTGCTTCTGCCGTTGCGCTCGGTTTCCCTTCTTTCATACAATCACGCTCTTTGTTATTATCTCTCCCAACACAAAATTCGACTTATGGAGACTGCTGAAATAGTCTCAATCAACCCCCTAATCCCCCAATCTTGGGGGACTTCTAAAGCTGGGGGACACGCCCAGACCCCCGGCAGGAAGTATCCTGCACCTCTTTTTCAGCGGTCTCAATGAATTGACAACCCCTAAACAATGCTGGTACATTGATTCGGATCATCTAATACACGAACTTCTGACTATATATGAACTCGTGCCAGTCATCATAACACATCGGGTACAGAAACTGAATCCGAGAAGAGAATTGCTACCTCGCGTCAAGTTACCAGGACATCGCCCATCTCCGCAGCACGCTCGACCAGCGGACTGATCCTGTTTCCTACTTAGCAGAATCCGGACCAGTAGAACCAATAGAAAAGGAGCAACGCATAGTAGTGAGAATAGCAGACATCCTTACGGCTTCACGGATCGTTGCGTCGCCAATAATTGTCTGGCTTATTGTCTCCGGCGAACGGGACATTGCTTATTACC
>JAAXQM010000273.1 GCA_012974295.1 Dehalococcoidales bacterium | reverse complement strand
TATATATAGAGTGGAACGCTAATATTGCCCCAGTAGCTCATATAAGGAATCTGATAGAAGCCAATTGACCTAACATAGGAGGTATGATGCGTGTATTGATAACAGGTGGGGCTGGCCACCTGGGTATTAACGTTTGTAAAGCATTTCTTCAGGAGGACACTATTGTACGAATTTTTGATATTGACAATTCGCTTAACCGAAAAAGGACTGAGAACTTAGGTACGAATGCCGAAGTGTTTTGGGGAGATATAACCCAACCTGACTCAGTAACAGAAGCTATGGATAATGTTGATGCCATAGTTCACATGGCGGCCATTCTTCCACCGCTAAGCGAACAAAATCCTGAACTAACTAATCGTGTTAATCTAGGTGGCACTCAGACAATAGTGAATACGATCAAAGAAAGGGGCATTAGTATTCCTTTCATTTTCACATCATCGGTTGCGGTTTTCGGTCCCACACCCGATGCTACCGAGCCTCTTCATCCAGATAGGAACAAACCTAAACCTTCGTCCGTATATGGTAAGACAAAAGAACAGGCGGAAGATTTTATCCGTGAATCAGGGATCGACTATTTAATAATACGTCTGACATCAGTCCCCTACTTGAATCTAAGTGCTAACGATATGAAGAGTGGACTGCTATACACCATACCCTTAAATAACCGGCTTGAGTTCTGCCATCCTGATGACGTTACAGTTGCGGTTATCAATGCTGTGAATAGTTTCAATGAAGTTAAAGGCAATACACTAGTAATCGCTGGTGGGCCTAGTCAGCAAATGCGGTACCAAGATATGGTGCATGCTTTGTTCGGATCGCTCGGATTACCCTTACCACCAAAACATAAGTTCACAGATGAGCCATTCGAATTAGACTGGTACGATACTACTGATTCACAAGAGCTTCTGAAGTTTCAACGGAAGACTATCGACGACTATTCACATGATCTAGCTAACCAACTCCCTACACTACTCGTTTATATGATGCGCTACTTCATAGGACCTATATTTGGCAAGGTTATAGTCAGACTAGCATAAGGGCAAACTAGCTTCCGTTTATTACGATCGATGCTACAGTTGAAGCAAACTGTGACCCCCAAACTTCTGATCAGGATGTCACTTCAGGTTATGCCTAAAACCTATGTAGCTCTCCTATGTATCTATCGTATCTATAAATTTGGATCTGTGAGTTGCGAAATAACTTAGGGTAGGATAATTAACTTCGGCCAGTTGCTGCCAGTCCGTACCTTATCAGGGGGAACTACCTATACTACGCGGCTTTCTTTACATAATATATAGAGATCGATGAAAAAGAGGTGCCCCGATTATATCGGGGCCCGGGGGTGCCCCGAAGTTTAATGAAGTCCCCCAAGATTGGGGATCAGGGGGTTGATATAGATTAGGGTGATGTCTTATTTCAACAGTCTCCTTATTGATTATTATATACTTCATACGATAATAAACTACTCCGGTATTCTACCCTCACGCGGTACTGCTGAAATCTTACCCTTCTCCGGTATATACCACGGCGATGCGTACCACCAGTCGCCTGGTTCGGCGACCCCATCCTCGATGAGAGTGTGCATCAGGTTATAGCCACAGGCCATCAGGCACAGCCCTCCGGGGTGCGCCGCTGACTGGTGGACAAAGTAAAGCCCATCGATCCCGGGCATACGGAAGCGTGCCATCTCTGCCAGGGGTCGCTCGTTCCACCACTGGTCGCGGCAGTGGCGGATGCCGTACCATGAACCACCGAGCATACCCGTATTGCGGAACTCTTGCTCCCATGGGGTCAGTGTCAAGTGTTCCACAAGGTCTTCCTCGAGGTTCTCTACTACACAACCGAAGGCCTTGCGGCAATAGGTTTTCATCTCCTCCTTATGCTTGTTCAGAGCGTCAGGACCGTCTATGTGGTACTCCGGTGGAGGGACGTAAAGCACTATCGAGTTTTCAATGTAGAGGCCAGGGCGGGTACATTGCGAGTGGAATGTGGGATCGATTATCTTATTACTGCCGGCCCACAGCCAGATAATCTCATCATAGGGCACGGTGGGGTTGCCCTGTATCCCCATGCAATCTGCTACGTGCCTGTAATATATTTCCCGCGAGTCCATCGGGTAGCATACACCTGTTTTCTCAGCCGCCTTATACTTTTCTCGATAGCGAAGCGGCTTCTTGGTGAGGAAGTAGTTACAGTATATGGGGCCACCCTTGATGTTGAGGTCGTTCACGCGTTGCATCAGGCCGGGCTCCACGTTCTGCGGCCCGAGGAGATCATTGAAGGTCTGCTTGATCTCGGTAGCGCTGATCACAGCCTTGTCTGCCCAGATTACCTTATTACCTATAGCTGCGTTGTCCCTGAGGCGAACGCCTACCGCTTTCCCGTGACTTGTGATAATCTCATCCACAGGGCAGCACGTGCGGAACACCGCTCCGTGGGCTATGGCACAGCGGATGAGCGCGTGGTAATAGCCGTGTATGCCACCCATGGGTACTGCTCCAGTCGTGTACAGCACAGACGCTACCACGCTCTCCAAAGCGGGAATCCCCATACCCTCCATATGGCCGGCAGCTCCTGACATCCAGGCTATATACGCCTGGAATACTTTGAAGGCCTCTGTCTCCATGTGTTCGTCCATGAGGTCAAACTGGCTCCACTCCAGCAACTCCGGAGTCCATAATTCAGGAGCTCGCTGCTTATAGACCTGCATAAATGGGACGGTTTCGGCATTAACCTCGACATAAGATGGGTGCGGCGGGCACCAGAAGGTGGCGCGTAGCAGCTCCTGGCAGAAACCGCCAGCCACTCCACTGAGATTCAACCAGCCCACCAGGTCTTTACCGGTGGCGAAGGACACGCCGTCCTTGCATAGCAAACCCATAAAATTCTCGGAGAAGTCAATACCGCCGAGATTCTGGGCAGACCAGTCCATGCGGGCGCCATACCTCCACAGCTCCAGTTGTTCCCAGCCGGGGGCGGCTCCGCCATAAAGGGCCACAGCATGTGGGCTGATATGCACCCCGGCTATGGGATCCGCATTTTCCTGCGCACCACCGCACTCAGGTCGCTCCTCCAGAACGCATACGCTTAGCCCGCTCTTGGCCAGGTATGCTGCTGTGGTAGTGCCGTTGTGGCCAGCACCGATAATAATAACGTCGTACCTCTCTGTATCACCCATTATTTGGCCTCCTTCCTTCGGAAATAAGCAGATATATCATGGAGCCTAAAAAAGTCCACTGACTTACTAGCTAAGGAAACAACTGGAAGTCCTCCAGCCATTCAGACAACTCCAATTCATCGGAAATTTCATTCGAGCTATGTGAATAGTACACTGTTCGTGGGTGAGCACATCGTAGACTATGGCAGCGCCGTTGTCAATGGCTGATATGAAGATGAGATAAAAATAATGACATTATGATCAGAAGTTATAGAGTCAGGGTTCTCCTGTAAATCAATCAAGATGCAGAAGCCACTAGCCCCGGGGCGAAGCCCCGTCGGGCAAGGCAAGACGATGATGCATTATTAAAGGGAAGACAGGTGGTCAACCGTGGAAATCACACGCTTTCCTATTATAGTATCTACATTATGGGTGCCGATACTATATCATCCACTGTGGTACCACGTTTAATGTACGGCGAAGACGGCCTGGAGGTAAGCGTTCGTTTGTTCCGTCGCTTCCTGTCCTATCTCCATAGGTAGACCACCATGAATCCAACCATCGTAGCGTTTGCATATCACGGGCACACCGGCATCACGCAATCGGGCTGCATACGCTTCGCCTTCGTCGCGGAGGGGATCGTACTCAGCCGTAATCACCAGCGCCGGAGCCAGACCACTCAAGTCCGGAGCCCGCAATGGGGAGGCATAGGGATTATCGCCATCAGCTTCGTTCCGCAGATAGAGATTCCAGAACTCTTTCAGGTCGTTTCTTGCGAGAAGGTAGCCTTCTGCGTTCTCATGGTATGATGGAGTGTTGAAGGCATAGTTGAGCATCGGGTATAGGAGCACCTGGCATACAAGAGTAGGACCGCCTTGATCTCGCGCCATCAGCGCAACAACTGCGGCCATGTTACCACCAGCGCTTGCACCGCTTACAGCAACTCGAGTGGGGTCTCCCCCTAGACGGCTCGCATTCTCGGTTGCCCACACCGTTGCAGCATAACAGTCCTCTACGGCTGCGGGGAATTTGTGTTCCGGCGCTAAGCGATATTCCACAGACACGGTTATACAACCTATGACGTTGGCTTGGGATCTAACAGGGGCTTCTTCGGTATCAATGCTTCCCACGCAGAAACCACCCCCATGAAAGTAAACAAGTATGGGGAAAGGACCATTGCCTTCCGGCCTGTAAATACGTATTGGAATTTCACCTCCAGGACCGGGAATCAGACGGTCATCGACCTGATGGATAGGCTGTGGTTGGCCAGACCACAGCTTGATCATCTCGTCGGATATCTTTCGCCTATCTTCCATGGGTATGCTGCGAAGAGTGGCCTCGTCAATCTGAGGGATTTGTCTAAGAAACTCCTGAACTACTGGGTTAAGAGACATGATGTTCTTCCTCCTTTTCAATCAAGCACTGACCGGTTTAATGGTGAACTTGCCATCGCTCCGTTATTGCATGAAACAGCACTAATCCCCGACGAGGATGTGTTTCTAGCGGAATTTTCAATCGGGAGTAGACCACAACTAATAGAGCCTGTCAATCACCCAAGGCAACGGTGCACGTGAACAAGCTGTAAAGGATGCGAGTCGGGTCACGCCGGCGTTGCAACATCGACTTTGAGTGGCTATCTTGGATTTAGTTGCCATGATTCATCTCTTTCCTATTTGATTTACACTTGTTTAATTTCTATTAGCTCCGCCATCACACCGCCGATTGCGTCTGTATTCACATATGCCCATGAAATCCCGATCTGGGGCATGCTGTGCTGCCACACCGGTTCGATGCCGGCTTTGGCCCATTCTGCCAAGATGTCATCGAGATTATCAACGGTGAAGCGAATGTGTTGAAGCCCCTCACCCTTTTCCCTCAGGAACTCGGAGTGAATAGATTCGCCCTCCAGCACCTGGATCAATTCGATCTCGATTGGACCCGACTGTGCCATAGCCATCTTCAACCGAACATCGGTGGGTTTTCCTCGATAGAGGCACCCTTCCAGGCTGACCTCTGAAATGCTAAAAGGCCCCCAGCCGAAGGTAGCCTCATAATACTCGACAGCCTTGTCGATGTCCCTGACTACTATTCCCAACTGTTCCAACGGGGGCAGTTTCACCCAACTTGCTTTTTCTTTGAACATGTCTCTACCCTCCAGGAGTGATTGCGTTTATTGTGGCTTATCTCTTTCCTAATTATGGATGCTGATTGGCACCTTTGCCCATAATCAACTGTGGACTGGGTTGGTCAACTTCCTTTAGAAAGAGGCAAACTTGTCCCTGCCAACCATCCCCCATCAACCACCAACGATGTCCCGGTAACAAATGAGGCATCATCGGAAGCCAGATACAATGCGGCTTTCGCAATGTCCTCTGGACTGCCAGGTTTGGTCAGAGGCCATAGATGGGAATAATCACGGGATTCCAAATCAGGCGGGATGATTACAGACGTCATCGGTGTTTCGATAAATCCCGGACAGATGCAGTTAACCCTGATGTTTTCGCTTCCATACTCGATAGCCATCGCTTTAGTCAACTGAATAACTCCTGCTTTGGCGGCTGCATATACCGATACGAAAGGAGTAGGTGTTATGCCGGACGCTGAGGCGATATTGATAATGACGCCTTTGCCCTGTTCCAACATTACCTGGATGGTATATTTGGATCCGAGAAACACGCCCTTCAGGTTAATATCTATGACGCGATCCCAATCCTCCACGCTGAGCTCAGCCAGCCGAACCGGCAATCCGGGAATACCAGCATTATTGAATAAAATATCTATTCGCCCATAGGTTTCCACGGCCATCTTCACCATGTTTTGCACATCGGTTGGTTTGGAAATATCTGTCTTGATATAAACCGCCTGGCCATTTATATCTTTAATCATCTTGACAGTTTCCTTACCTCTGTTATCGTCTACGTCAGCAACGACAACCTTTGCCCCCTCCTTTGCGAAAGCCAGTGCTGTTGCATGCCCGATTCCAGAACCTCCTCCAGTTATTAAAGCGACCTTGTTTATAAACCTTTTTGGCATTTTTATCTCTCCTGACGCGGATTAACATGGACTTTCCAAGAATATGTTGCCATAGCTCTTGGGGACTGTGTCGTATAAAGTGGTACTTTGATTACTGCAGACTATCGGCAGACTCTGGCCACTGGTTTATAACCTGGTTAACATCGAAGTAGTCACGCCAG
>JAAXQM010000272.1 GCA_012974295.1 Dehalococcoidales bacterium | reverse complement strand
GTGTAGTGCCGATGGTCCGCGGCCGGATGCGCAGCCTGCCCGCCAATGAAGTAGTGTCAGAAGTCAGAGCTAGAGTGGAAAGAGGCTACCGGGAGGTGGTGCTAACAGGAACCCAAATAGGCTCCTACAGGAATGGTATCGAATTCCTCATCCAGCGCATCCTGGATGAGACAGAGGTTAAGCGACTGCGCCTATCCTCACTACAGCCTCCTTATATCACCAAGGAGCTGCTTTCCCTATGGCAGAAATATCCTAAAATTCTCTGTCGCCATATACACCTCCCCCTCCAGAGCGGCAGTGATGTAGTACTTCAACGTATGGGGAGACAATATTCGACTGAGATTTATCAGCAGGCAGCAGCTAGGGTTCGAGAAGCTATCCCTGATGTAGCGATCACTACCGACCTAATAGTTGGCTTCCCCGGAGAAACCGACAAAGAATTCGCTGAGAGCTACCAATTCTGCCAGCGTATGGCCTTCGCCAATATTCATGTCTTCCCCTACTCTAAAAGGTCAGGTACTCATGCTGCGCAGATGCCGAAGCAAGTTGACGAACAGGTTAAGAAGCAGCGAAGCAGGCAGATGCTTATACTAGCAAAGCAGAGTGCTTGTAATTTTAGGGAGAAATTTATGGGGCGTACCATGCTGGTGCTATGGGAGCGTGAGTCTAATGATAGTACCTGGGAAGGTCTCACCGATAATTATATTAGGGTTATTGCCCGGAGCAATGAACCGCTACAAAATAGATTGATCCCGGCATTATTGGGAAGCGAGCACAATAGTTGTCTGAGTGCAAGTATCTCTCAATAGCAATCACTTGCACGTAAACTGAACTATACTTATTATTGTAATCGAGTAGAATGTTACAAAAAGTTTCTCTTGGCATTAAGGACATCGATAAGTACCGCTTGCTGCTCGGTGGTGACTTAATTGACGAAATTGAGGCTATCGCCCACGATCTGAAAGATATCAGGATTTGTCACATTAACTCCACGCCGTTCGGTGGTGGAGTTGCAGAGCTACTTTTCTCCTATATCCCGCTAGTCCGTAGCCTGGGAATACATGCTGATTGGCAGGTGATACGTGGTGACCAGCGGTTCTTCACAATCACTAAATCCCTGCATAATGCCCTGCAGGGGGCCGAATACCACTTGTTGGAGCAGCAGACTAAAAATATCTACCTCGGTAACAACCAGAAAAATGCGCAGGAGTTGGACAACAACTACGATGTTTTCATAATCAACGATCCTCAGCCCGCTGCGCTGCGTCATTTCTGTCAGGAGGGGAATGCAAAGTGGATATGGCGTTGCCATATCGACAGTTCGGACCCTGATGAAGAGACATGGCAATTCCTGCGTCCCTACATCGAAGAACATGATGCCGCTATCTTCACCATGGACAAGTTTGTACCCCCAGACCTCAAGTGTTCCCGCATTGCCGCTATTCCACCCGCTATTGACGCGCTTAGTACGAAGAATATGCATCTTCCCAAGGCAGAGGTTTGCCGTACCATGATCGATAACTACGGTCTTGACCGCAACAGACCGCTCGTCATCCAGGTTTCGCGCTTTGATCGCTGGAAAGATCCCTTTGGTGTAATCGAAGTCTATAAACTGGTTAGGGAAAAGGTATCCGGGATTCAAATGGCGCTCATTGGCTCGTTGGCCGGTGATGACCCTGAGGGCTGGGACCTCTATGCTGCTATCCACGAGGAGGCCGATAAATACGAAGATGTCCACATATTTAGCAATCTTCAGGGCGTTGGTAATATGGAGGTGAATGCCTTCCAGAGGGCTAGCGATGTTGTAATTCAGAAGTCTATCAGGGAGGGCTTTGGCTTGGTGGTAGCGGAGGCCCTGTGGAAAGAAACCCCTGTGGTAGCAGGCAACGTTGGCGGCATCCCCATGCAGATGGTTGGCTCGCTCAGTAATTATCTGGTGGATACTATAGAGGAGTGTGCCGAGAAGGTAGTCTACCTGTTGGAACATAAAGAAGTGGCTGAAGAACTGGGAAAGGAGGGGATGGCGCATATCAAGAATAACTTCCTCACGCCCAGGCTGATAAGGGATGAGCTCTCACTGATAAGGGAACTTGTAGGGGCATAGCCCTGTTGACACGTCTCACAGAAACACGTTATCTTAAATAGACCGCTGAAAAAGATGTGCCCCAATATGATCGGGGCCCGGTGGTCCAGGGGTGCCACCCCAGAATTAATATTCCCCCAAGATTGGGAGATTAAGGGCTTGATTGAGATTATTTCGGCAGTCTCTTAAATGGTGAATGCCCACAAAGAGGAAAGGAGTGTTTGATGGTCGGGATCACATCTTATGGTGCCTATATACCCCGGTACCGCATTAACCGAATGACCATATATGGGTCTATCGGTTTTGTCAACCAGGCTACAATAATGCCAGGTGAAAAGGCGGTAGGTAATTATGATGAGGACAGCCTCACCATGGCCGTAAATGCGGGAGTTGATTGTCTGCTAGGCCTAGACCGAAACAAGATCGATTGTCTATATTTTGCGACTACTACGGCTCCTTATAGGGAGCGGAGCAATGCTGGAATAATTGCAACTGCCTTGGATCTAAAACCACAGATTCGAATTGCTGATTTCGCCGATTCTCTCAAATCTGGAACCGTTGCCCTTGTCGCTGGCTGCGATTCTATTGCTGCAGGTTCAGAATCCAGCGTACTTGTATGTGCCTCCGATTGCCGCCTTGGTCCTGCTGGTAGCTTCCAGGAGGAAATGTACGGCGACGGTGCTGCCTCTATCCTTCTGGGCGATAAAAACGTAATTGCGAGCCTGGAGGGAAGTTACTCGCTCTCTTATGACTTTGTGGATCACTGGAGGCATGAGGGGGAGAGATTTAACCGAATCTGGGAAGACCGATGGGTTCGTGATGAGGGATACGGTAAATTTATCACAGAAGCTATTGGCGGGCTAATGAGTAAGTATAAAATCAATCCTAAAGACATTGCCAAGGTCTGTTATCCCTGTATGTACACCCGTTCTCACGCTACTATCGGTAAGAAGTTGGGCTTTGAGCCTGATCAGCTCCAGGATCACATGTTCACTACGGTAGGCCTGACCGGCACAGCGAACCCTTTAATGCTACTTGTGGCAGCGCTCGAGGATGCAAAGCCCGGGGACAAAATAATCGTTGCCAGCTATGGAAGTGGAAGCGATGCGATGCTCTTGGAGGTAACACCGGCTATTAAAAAGATCAAGAGAAGAAAAGGTGTAAAGAACAGCTTGGCCAATAAAAAGGACCTGACCAGCTACGAAAAGTATGTGACCTTCAAACAGGTTCTTGCTATAGATGTTGCCGGGCGAGGCGAAGAGGCGGTTCCGTCATCGTCATCAATATTATGGCGGGACAGGAAAAAGGCTATAGCCCTTGTCGGAACACGGTGCAAGTGCTGCGGCACTCCCCAACTCCCCCCTCAGCGCATATGTGTAAAACCTGATTGCGGTGCCGTTGATGAGATGGAGGAGTACCGCTTCTCCGATAAAAAAGGGCATATATTCACCTACACCGGAGATAATCTGGTCTTTACGCCGGACCCACCCGAACTGTACGGAGTGATCGATTTCGAAGGTGGTGGACGTTCTCAATTTAACCTGACAGACTGTGATCTGGATGAAATAGAAGTAGCAATGCTAACTGAATGTACTTTCCGTCGGAAATACTACGATCGAGGCGTTACCGGTTATACGTGGAAAGCAGTACCTGTAAGGGTTTAGAAGGAGGAACTTAAACATGGCCGAAGGTATTAAAGATAAAGTCGCTATCATCGGAATGGGTTGTACCCGTTTTGGTGAAAGATGGGATATGAGCGGTGATGACCTCATGGTTGACGCCTACAAGGAGTGCATTGAGGATGCCGGAGTTGACAAGAAAGAAATAGACGCCGCCTGGTGGGCTGCTCTCTATTCTATGCAGGGATTTACCGGTATACAGCTATCTCAAACGTTAAAACTGCCCTATCTACCAGTAACTCATGTGGAGAACGCCTGCGCCAGTGGCACAGAAGCGATACGCGGGGCAGCCTATGCCCTTTCCTCTGGTGCTTGTGATATGGCACTCGCCGTCGGCGTCGAGAAGCTAAAGGACGTTGGCTATGGTGGCCTTCCTGACCTGAAAACTCCAGCAGAATTCCTAACCATGCCCAACATGTCCGGCCCCGGCGTGTATGCCATGATGGCTACCAGATATTTTTCCCGTTACGGCTTGTCGCCAGATGACGGGAAACGAATGATCGCCCGAGTCTCGTGGAAAAGCCATCAGAACGGTAAGAATAATCCCAAGGCCCACCTGCGTAAAGACGTGTCGCTCGATGCTATAGTAAACGCTCCTATTATCGCATGGCCACTTGGCCTCTTCGATTGTTGCGGAGTCAGCGATGGCTCAGCAGCAGCCATATTGGTGCGCGCTGAGGATGCAAAAAAGTATCGTCCTGACCCTGTCTATATTAAGGCGGTTCAGATTGCTGCCGCCTCCGGCGCGGATATGTGGTACCAGGATTATGATTACACCCATGCGGAGACGGGTTACCAGTGCGGCATTAGGGCTTATAAAGAGGCTGGAATTAAGAATCCTCGCGAGGAAATTAGCATGGCCGAGGTTCACGACTGTTTCTCCATTACTGAAGCGGTAACCATGGAGGATCTGCAATTCAGCCCCCGTGGTAAGGTGCGAGAGGATATCGAGTCCGGTTTCTTTGACCTCGATGGTGGTCTTCCGGTTCAGCCAGATGGTGGGCTCAAGTGCTTCGGACATCCCATTGCTGCCTCGGGTATACGGATGATATATGAAATGTACAAGCAGCTTCAGGGGAAGTCCGGTGACCGTCAAATAAAGGACCCTAAGCTAGGGCTCACCCACAATATGGGCGGCTACCCCCCATGGAGTGTAGTCGGCGTCACCATCGTTGGCCTCTAGTAAGTTAGATAGAGGGCTTGCTGATATCGCAGTGAGCCCTCTTTTTCTTTGAGAGAATGTAAGGGTAAAATCTTAATAATGTATAGGTTAGTCAATAAAACTAAGCTCTCGTTGCTGCAGGGCGACATTACCAGACAAAGTACCGATGCTATTGTCAACGCGGCTAATTCCGGGATGATGGGCGGCGGTGGAGTAGATGGAGCGATTCACCGTGCCGGGGGTCCAGCCATCCTTGAAGATTGCAAGCAAATCATCTCACAGCAAGGAAGATTACCCACCGGCGAGGCGGTAATTACCAGCGGAGGAAACCTTCAGGCAAAGCATGTTGTTCATACCGTAGGCCCAGTGTGGCATGGCGGCCTTAGTAGTGAGCCTGAACTTCTGGCAAGCGCCTATCGCCAGAGCTTGAGGATATCTGTGGAAAATGGTCTGAAAAGCATCTCCTTCCCCTCAATAAGCACTGGTGCCTATGGGTACCCACTTAAACTTGCTGCACCTATAGCTCTCGAGACCGTCATTGACTTTCTAAATCGAGATGAGTCCATCAAAGAGGTGGTATTCGTCCTCTTCGAGGATAAAACTTATCAGGCATATGCCCGGGCTCTAGAAGCTCTGCTACCGGAAACAGCTTAATATTTTCATTTACTGGATGATTATTCAGTTGTAATAATGCTACTTCTAGGATAAGCAAGGAGATTTCTATCAAATTCACTTGTCAGCCCAACAGGCAGATGCTAGAATGACTGAGAACAGGTATAAAAGAGTCCCTGTAGCTCAGAGGATAGAGCAACTGCCTTCTAAGCAGTGGGCCGCTGGTTCGAATCCAGCCAGGGACGCCAGCTACAAAATGAGGGGGTTCTGAAAGGGATTTCCACCACTTTTTCAACAAGTTAATAGGCCGCGGTTATCAAACTACCCTTTTATGACTTACCCTTAGGGCTTTCTACCAGCATTACTATAGGATCTAAGGGTATTTTCTGCAATGTACTTGGTGAGGTGTATAATATTGGTAACGTCGGTTTGTTCGAAAACGACTGAAGCATTACATCTCTAGATACAAATATCAAAGGGGATAACGAATAGGGCAGTAGAATGGGGACGATCCATACTTGGGAATCAGAGTATCTCCCGAACCTGGAGGTGCGGAATTCGGCTACCGGCGACATCGGAGTTTGCACCCTGTGGACGGTCTTAAATCGAATTGGCCCCTATCTAAATCTTCCGAGGATAAACACCATCGGGCCACTAAGGACAAAAATGGGCTTGGGGTGGCTACTAAGGGGCTTATACTTCTACCCAGCTATCCGTAACCTTATAATCTGCGGCAAGGACTTGTCGATGACCGGTGATGCTTTGCTTACCCTCTGGGAAGAAGGTCTTGCGGAAGACAATACACTGCCAGGGTCAGGTTGGAAATTCT
>JAAXQM010000055.1 GCA_012974295.1 Dehalococcoidales bacterium | reverse complement strand
TAGTAGGAGCCACCCGATAACGGGTGGCTCCTAAATTTTAGTGAAAATACGAAACATAGTCTTGATCAACCCCCTATATCCCCCAATCTTGGGGGATTTTTTTAAGCTGGGGGACACCCCCAGACTCCCGGCAGGAAGTATCCTGTACCTCTTTTCAGCAATTTCTTTAGTTCTTGGCATTGACAGCCCGAGACCCATGGAGTATGCTCAGCACCGTAGCGGGCAGGAGGTATATAACCATCGTACATCCTAGCCTCATATATTCAGGGGGTAAAGGAGGAGACATGGGAGATATCCTAGCATTCCGCAGGATGATTACACCTATTATCATAAAAATTGTATTCTGGATAGGCCTTATCGTTATTTTGGTGCTCGGGATTGTGGCAATTGTTGACGGTGTCAGCAACGATTCTGATATAGGAGAGGTGATAGCGGGAGGGGTACTTATTTTAATTTTAGGTCCTATCGTTTGGAGGGTATTCTGTGAGATTTTACTTCTAACCTTCCGCATAATCGAAAACCTTGCTGATATCAGGAATATTATAAAAGGAAAAAGAGGTGAAGATATATCATCTGTAGAACCGAATTAATTGGGGGGTGTTATCCTCCACACGATACTCCAACTCTTCTCGTGTATTTAATGACTCAAGTCAGAGAGGTAATAAGATTGCAAAGAGGGCTATTAAGATTTCTTATCATCATATTTGTTTTAATCATGGCATTAGCATTGGTCGTATCCTTATTGTCACCTCTGTTTTAAGAGACTCCTAAGATACTCTCAATCAACCCCCTAAATTCCACAATCTTGGGGGATTTCTAAATGTGGGGGACACCCCCAGACCCCCGGCAGGAAGTGTTCTGCACCTCTTTTTCAGCAGTCTAGAAATTGACACGAAGGGTCAAAGCTAGCTATAATCCCTCATGACAGCATTACGGAAAGGACAGGTGGTATGAGCAAAGTTGATATAAAGATACTGGGTTTATCGGCAACACCGGTAAAGGACGGTAATTGCGACACATTTGTTCAAGAAAGCCTCAAAGGGGCAAAGGAACTGGAGAGTGATATCGGCAAGGTGCAGATCGAATTCGTTACTCTGGCCAATAAAGAGGTCGCTATGTGCCAGAACTGTCAGTGGTGCATAGAAAACAAGGCACCATGTAAGATAAAGGACGATGCCCAGGATATATTCGATAAAATTGTCGAAGCAGATGGAATTATCTTCGGCGCACCGACATGGGGACTTACCGTATCACCCCCGCTCACCATACTGTGGTCCAGGGTTAGATACTATGCCATCTTCACCCAGCTTATGAAAAATAAGGTCACCGGCTACCTGACCGTCGGTTTCTTCGGATTGGGCTTCGATGCATGCCTGGACCAGATGGAGAACCTGGTAAAGAGAATGATGATACCCGTAGCCCGGGGCTGGGGTGTTACCAGCACAGTCTTCTCCGGGGACAGGCCGCGATACCTCAAGAACGGGGTTCTCGATGATAAACGGGGAATGCTCATGGCGAGGCAGGTGGGCATACGGGTGGTGGAGGTGACCAGGATGATCAAATACGCCACCGAGCAGGGTATAGTACTGCCCGATGAATATAAGACCACTGTCTTCGGCGGGCACTGGGAGCGAGGGAAGGATAAGGTGTATACCGACGGTGTGTGGAGGGACAAGGAAAGTGGGGGGTAAACCTCACCGCACGGCAAGCGCCGCAGAAGCCATCGCAGCGATCAGGCCGGGCGATATGGTGTTTATCGAGGGAACATGCGGTGAACCGCGTACTCTGGTCGATGCCCTGGTCGATGATAAAGATAGGCTAAAGGGCACTCACCTGCTGGACAGCAGGGTTATCGCCGGCTCCCCCTACGCCAGCCTTACCGATTTCTTCCACATCATCACAATGCATGTGAGCCCCGACCTGAGAAAAGGGGTCGCGGAAGGTACGATCGATTTCCTGCCGGTAAGCCTGACGCAGACACCGTCCCTGTTTACCACAACCGTGCCCCTAGATGTTGCCCTGGTGCATGTCTCGCCGCCGGATGAACAGGGGTACTGCAGCTTTGGGGCTGTTCCCGGATTCAACCGCGATGCAGCCTTAGCTGCCCATACCACGATCGCCCAGGTGAACGACCAGATGCCGTATACCTATGGCGACAGCCTCATAGATGTGAACGATCTAGATTACCTGGTAGAGGTATCCCGTCCCGTACAGCCCTGGCCCGAACCTACGATAGGTACGGAAGAAGAGGCGGTGGCGCGGGTAGTGAGCGAGCGTATCGCTGATGGTGACACGCTGTGCATCGGTGTTGGTGCCATCCCGGAAGCCCTGTTAAGAATGTTGACCGACCATCGCCATCTCGGCATACACACTGGCATGATAAGCGATAGCACCGTGGACCTTATGGAGAGCGGTGTGGTTACCAACGAGCGCAAGACCGTCGACATGGGCAAAACAGTGAGCGGAGCGGCGGCCGGCACGGAAAAGCTGTTCCGTTTTATCCATAGAAACCCGCAGGTAGAGATGTACCCCTATACCTATACCCACGATGCCAATATCATTCGCCAGTTCGATAATTTCATCACCATCGTATCCGCAATAGAGATTGACCTTGGCGGACAGGTGAATGCGGAAACCATAAGAGGTATGCAAATTAGCGCCGTTGGTGGACAGGCCGAGTGGCTGCGTGGAGCGGCTGCAGCTCCTGGCGGGAGGTCGATCATTGCCTTTACATCGGCGATACAGGGGAAGTCATCCCGCCATTCCCGCATCATCCCCCGGCTTCAGGAGGGCACGATTACCAGCGTTCCCCGTTACGATGTTGGCTCTGTAGCTACTGAGTACGGCATCGCCGAGCTCAAGGGTAAGACCCTCGCCCAGCGTGCCGACGCTCTGATCGCTATAGCTCACCCGGATTTTCGGGACGAACTGGAAAAGGCAAGACGAAAGATAGACTAAATCTTTCCAGACCGTTCTACCGCCGCCAGCGAGGTCACGACTGCTATACACGCCACTATCCCGCCGGTTATGTATGCCCAGTGCAGGCCATTGAGAAACTCCTCTATCTCCTCGCCTGTGAGTGAGCCTATCCAACCCGAGGCAGCCACCGGAGCCAGATTGTATAGCACCACACCGGCAAGAGCTAGCCCCAGCACCATTCCTACGTTGCGCATAGCGGCCAGTATTCCCGATGCAATGCCCAGGTGAAAAACCGGTACACTGCCCATGATGGCACTGTTATTGGGACTTTGGAACAAACCAGCTCCTACACCGCAGATGACAAGCCGCCAGATTACATCTGTGCTGCTGGAGCTGGCACCCAGTCCACTCATCAAGAACATCCCGACAGCGCAGATAGCCATGCCGAAAGCGGTTAACCCCCTAATCCCGATGCGGTCGGATAGCGCGCCGGCCACCGGCGCCACGAACAGCATAGCAACGGGCGATGCGGCCATTACCAGCCCCACTTTAAGGATGTCGTAATGCAACACGAATGCCAGGTAGAAAGGTGTGAGGAAGATTATCCCATAGATCGCCACGAAGTTAAGAAGGGCGCTCAGGCTAGCGAAACCGAACACACGGCTTTTAAACAGCGCCAGGTTGAGCATCGGCTGCTCTATCCTGCGTTCCAACCAGATAAAGGCGGCACCGGAGATAATCGCCACTATTATCAGGCTAATAGTGGCAGGGGACAGCCATCCCCATGCCTGACCTCTATTGGCGTACAGAAGCAAGCTGAGCAGAAAGACGAACGCGGTCAGGACCCCGTACCAGTCGAGATGTTGCCCGGGCTTGGTGACCCCCTGAGGTATGACCCGGTAGCACCACAGCAGGGCGGCTATGCCAATGGGAACATTGATGATGAAAACGTAGTGCCAACTGAGATACTCGGCGACAGCGCCGCCAATAGTCGGCCCCAATCCCAGGGCGGCGGCAATACTAATGGCGTAGATGCCCATGGCCTTTCCTCGCTCGGTTGGCGGGAAGGCGGAGGTAATAATAGCAAAGCCCACAGCCATAATCATGCCCGCTGAAAGTCCCTGCAGCGCCCTGAACGCTATGAGCATCCAGATGCTCTGCGATAGACCGCACAACAGAGAGGTGACGGTGAAGCCAGCCAGTCCGTAGAGGAAAATCTTCCTGTAGCCGAATATATCACCCAGCCGGCCATAGAACAGGATGAAGCAGCTAATAGTCAGCAGGTAAACCGTCGGCACCCACTGGGCTATCGAGATATCGGTACGGAAGTATTGGGTAATGGCGGGGAGAACGGTATTGACTATACTGCCATCCAGGGGCGCCATGAAACTGCCCAGCATCACGGCAGCCAGGATCAGCCACTTGGTTGCGAGCCCCTTTTTCACTTCCGATGCGCCGTTAACAGCCATATATATCGCTCACTACCCCTACCCCTTTAAAGAATGAGCAGGGGTGCTGCACGCCTCCCTGCTCACAATAGCACAGATATCCGTTTCCGAATATCTATTTCTTCTTTGTAGTCTTCTTTGTGTCTTTATCGCGCCAGGCTTGATCGCTGTAACGCTCGTCTCTGGAGGAATACATGCCCTTGCGTCCCTTGTCCTTCAGCTCGCGCATCAAGTTAAACTCGCCCGGCTCAAATTTCAGATTACTCATTAGCGTGTGCGAGATGCTGGCCAGATCGTAACCGGCGGAAAGCCCCATTATATCCATCGCCATCTGGAACTCTTTCTTGCCCATCACGATACCGTCAAGAGGACGGCTGGCTATGGTCTCGGCTATCTGAGCAACCTCTTTATCCAGTTTTTCCATGGACACCACCCTGTTAACCAGGCCAAATTCATGGGCTTCCTTGGCAGTAAGCGGTTTCCCCAGAAGCATCATCTCCTTTACCCTGCGCCACCCGATCATGAGCACGTACAGGGGAATCGGGCCTTCTATGCCTAAATACGTATATCCGGGATGTGTGAACAGCGCATCCTTGCTGGCGATAGCCATGTCACAGGCGCACATCATCTCGAAATGGCCGCCGTAGCAATAGCCGTGAACCTGTGCGATGGTCACCTTGTCACATGTGAGTATTTTTTGCAGGATACCCCTACGCCCCCACCACTCATCCACTCCCCAGTACCTCCTCCTCTGCGGAGGACGCTTCTCCTCAGTGAAGCCACGCCGCGCGCGAACCGCATCGATATCATATCCCGACCCAAAGGCACGCCCCGCCCCCTTCATGACCACTACCGCCACATCATTATCCCTGTCGGCCTCGTATAGCCTGTCGATTACCTCCTCCAGGTCGTCCATCGGCACCAGGGCATTCAGCTTCTCCGGTCGATTAAAGGTAAGCGTAGCGATCCGCTTCTCCCTGTCAACCTCATAGATACAATAACTCAATCCTTCCTCCTTACCGTAATTTATTACTCATATTACTAGAGACTGCTGAAGTTGGGGGGCACCCCCAGACTCCCGGCAGAAAGTATCCTGCACCTCTTTTTCAGCGGTCTTTACTAAAATGGCCTTTATCAACCCCCGGCCCCACATCCCCAATGTATACCGAAGTGTTGGCAAACTGTCGGCCTTGGACTAGCTCTTAATAACGCTCTTTATGAAGGCCAGAATAACCTTTGTGCTGCTTTTTTCAGCTCGGCACGAAAGTCGGGGTGTGCTACATTTATTAATTCCTCTGCCTTCTGCCGCATGCTCCTGCCGCGCAAACGCGCTACCCCGTATTCCGTAACTATCATGTCTGTGCAGTTCTTATGCAGGGTGACGGTTGTCCCCTCCGGCAGCGACGGCATAATACGGGATATCGTTCCGTTTTCCGCAGTTGAGGGCAGCACTGTGATAGCACGCCCTCCCTTTGATAGGAGCGCCCCAAGTTGAAACGGCACCTGTCCCCCCGCACCACTTAATAATCGCATCCCCAAACTCTCCGCCGTCGGTTGACCTAAAAGGTCGATGGCCAATGCCTGATTTATCGTTACCATATTGTCGATGGAAGCTATAACCCTGATATCTTCCAGCCAGTCGACGTCTACCAGCTCAAAGAGTGGGTTCATATGAACCCACTGCATTTCCTCTCTAGTGTCCCCGCCCACAGAAGTTACCACGACTTTTCCCGGGCGAAGCGTTTTATATTTCCCCGTAATAACGCCTTCCCGGACCAGCCTGATTACCCCCGGCACTGTGGCCTCCGAGTGATACCCGATATCCTTCTTACCATCGAGTATACCCAGAGAAATCAGCGGTTCCGTCGCTCTGCCAACACCAATCTGCAGGGTATCACCATCTTTGATCAGCCCGGATATGTGCCTGGCAATTTCCTTCTGAGTATTATCTGGCTCCTTTTTAGCCTTTTTCCCCAGCAGGCTCCCTCCGCCGGGAGCCTCCCCTGAAGAGACATGTTCCACAAAATAATCTATCTCCGAAACATGTATGAAATTATCACCAAAGGTTCTGATAAGACGCGGGTTTACCTCTGCAACCACCTTC
>JAAXQM010000016.1 GCA_012974295.1 Dehalococcoidales bacterium | reverse complement strand
AGATGTGTATAAGAGACAGATGTTACCTATCCTACTGAGCCCCATCGCCTGAGTGAAAAATCCGCACTCGTCTACGCGGTTCTCGGCCGGTGCTCTGCGAGGAAAGGCTATGGCGCTCGGCAAGCTGATGCTGGAGCATGCGGAGGTAGGAATTCTGCGGGCTAAGTTCCACGGCCTTCTTTCCGTTGAGGACTTGGGCGATAGCCTCTTCCGCCTCCTTTGTTGCCAGGCTAATGGGTTCTTCAGGTGTTTCGAGATCGAAGATATTAATTAGGGAACGTTCCATATGCGAGGACTTGTTGTTTCTAAGCACATAGATTGAGATGCCAGCCGCCTCAGCATCTAGAATGGGCTGAGGTTTCCTGCGGTAGTGGCTCTTGGAGGTTATCAGAAGGTTAGCCTCCTTCACATCGCTCGCTAGCTTTGCTGGTAGTTCCAGGTGGCTTATCGCCTGCTCCAGCCGGATCCGATTAATACCGAACGGATAGATCCTTGTCGTAGTGCCGGGAAGTGCTTTTCTTACCACAGGTCTCTCCGCAGGTGTTTTTTGCTCCTTTCTTATCTCTGCGGTCTCGTCCATCCAGCGTACCTCAGGAGGGACGGGACGCCCGCGTAGCAGAGCATCGACTACCTCGGCGACATCAGAGTGAACGACTACATGATACCAGTCTTGAATCTCGACCACGATATCAAAGGTGGGTGGTGCCTTTCTCTCCAAAATGGACTTCTGGGTGCGCCGCCTTCTAGCCTCCTCGTCCCCAAGAGTTACAGTCTGGATGCCGCCTGTGAGATCGGACAGTGTCGGGTTTAGAATGAGGTTGTCCAGAGTATTTCCGTGAGCAGTGGCAATTAGCTGCACACCTCTCTCGGCGATGGTGCGCGCTGCGTGAGCCTCGAGCTCGGTGCTAATCTCATCGATAACTATGACCTGGGGCATGTGGTTCTCCACCGCCTCGATCATCACGGCGTGCTGAAGGTTGGGGGAGGTTACCTGCATTCGCCGGGCGCGCCCGATAGAGGGATGGGGGATGTCGCCGTCGCCGGCGATCTCGTTGGAGGTGTCGACTACCACAACGCGCTTTTTCAAGTCGTCTGCAAGTACGCGCGCCACCTCGCGGAGCATGGTGGTCTTGCCCACTCCGGGCCTTCCCAGTAGCAGGATGCTCTTTCCCGACTCTACCAGGTCGGAAATGAGCCCGATGGTGCCGTATACCGCTCTACCGATGCGGCAGGTAAGCCCCACGATGCGCCCTTCACGATTTCTGATCGCGGAGATGCGGTGAAGGGTGCGTGCGATGCCCGCCCTGTTGTCCCCGCCAAAGGTAGCGATACGGGATACAATATATTCGATATCCTCCTCTGAAACCTCCTTGTTACTAAGCACTATTTCACGGTCAGGATATCGAGCCTCGGGGAGGCGCCCCAGATCCATGACCACCTCTAGAAGCTCGCTGAGATCATCACGCTCTCGGAGCGGTTGTGCGATATGGGTAGGCAAACGCTCCAGCATGGCGTCGAGATCGTCCGTGATTCTTTTAAACATCACTTATCTCATACTTGCATAGGTACTAGTTGCGGTTCCGTGGTCCGGATAGCGATTTCCCTATTTAAGTTATCGTATTCCTCCACTGACTCAAATCCTGAATCTACTATAAGCCTCTTCAGTTGCCACTGGAAATCTAAAACAATACAGAATATCAAGGACTTGTTATTGAGGCAAACAAGAGCATAGTTAATAAGCCAAGTTAGCTTATCATCCTCCAATTCACGTGAAATGATCTTAAAGCAACCGGGCCCTCTTGAAGCGTTGATTCGCAACCAGCCTGCCAGATTATCCTTCGTGTAAAGGATGAATTCCTTGCGTTGCTCCGGCCAGGAACTCTGTTCCCTGTTTCCCTGCCATTCTTCCAGGGTAAGTCCCTCAGCTCTGCGCACTGCTGGAGGAACGATGTCATTATACAGATTAAAGAGTCCATAATCATCGCCGCGAGATCTAGGGCGGAAGCAATAGGGTTCCGGTGGGGTAGTTGTTTGCTGTACCCGGTCGCCATAATAGCGGTATAGGTAACCTCTGACATAGCTCCAGAAGCCGGCACGCCTGGCTCCATCGATAAAAGGGCTGGAAATGGGTAGGCGCAGTTGGAGCTTCCTTATACCGTGCGTCGCTGCTGCGGAGTTGATCATTTCAAGGAGTGCAACGCACCGATCTTCGTCATCAGCCTGGAGATAGTCGACCTGCCAGGTGGTGGGTGTGGCGCAGGACTTCACCGAAGCAATGCCGCTGAAGCGATCGCCCTCTGTTGAGACCCAGGTATGCCGCTTTCCACGCAGGGGGAGCCACTGCTCCATAAAGACCTCCGGCGAGAAGAGGTTTATCGTACCCACGCTATCATGGCCTGTAGCCTGGTTGGGAGACGCCTGCCGTGAAAAGGAGAGGAAGGATAGCAGGTCGGTGGGATAAAAAGATCGAATCATCGCTTTGCATCACCGTTGACGATACTGAGGAAGTACGAGTGTAGCCTGGGATCATCAGTCAGTTCAGGATGGAATGCCAGAGCGAGCATATTCCCCTGTCTTGCAGCTACGCCTGTACCATCATAAAGCCGTGCCAGTACTTCCACGCCTTCACCGGCCCGCTCGATATAGGGTGCCCGAATGAACACGCTGTGGAATGATGGTTCACCAATAACAGGTATCTTGAGTTCGGTCTCAAAACTATCCACCTGCCGTCCGAAAGCGTTTCGTCTTACCTCGATATCCATTGCTTCCAGAGGCTGAATACCATTAATATGTGCTACCTTCCTTGCTAAGAGGATCATGCCAGCGCAGGTGCCCATTATGGGGAAGCCATCGTTACAAAGATCGCGAAGGGGTGCCGATAAAGCATATTCCCTCATCAACCTGCTTATTGTGGTGCTCTCCCCACCGGGGATAATGAGCCCGTCAAGGCCTTCAAGCTCACGGGGCAGGCGAATAGGGGAAGCCTCTACACCGAGACTGAGTAAAAGGGTAATGTGCTCCATAAAGGCACCCTGAAGTGCGAGCACACCAATTTTCTTCACGCTATCTCCTTGAGACTGCTGAAATAGTCTCAATCAACCCCCTAATCCCCCAATCTTGGGGGACCTTTTTAAGCTGGGGGATACCCCCAGACCCCCGGCAGGAAGTATCCTGCACCTCTTTTTCAGCAAGCTCTCCTTAATTAAAGGCATACTTGGTAATATCCTGATGCTCTATATCAGCGCCTTCTTACCCGTTACCAGCCCCTGGTGGACAGTAGATTCTTCTCCGGTATAGTGCTTATATCAAGACCTGGCATTGCTACGCCGAGGCCTTTGGAGACATCTGCGATTATTGCCGGGTCGCGATAATGGGTGGTGGCTTTAACAATAGCCCTGCCCATCGCTTCCGGGTCACTTGACTTGAAGATACCTGATCCCACGAATACGCCCTCCGCTCCCAGTTGCATCATTAATGCTGCGTCCGCAGGGGAAGCGATACCGCCGGCGGCGAAGTTTACTACCGGCAACCTTCCCGTTTTTTGCACCTTAATTACCTGCTCCAGTGGGGCACCCAGGGCTTTAGCCTCGGCGACGAGCTCGTCGGTGGTCATGCTGCTCAGTTTGCGGATCTCGTCCATAACCGCCCTCATGTGCCTCACCGCTTCCACAATATTACCCGTACCTGCCTCTCCCTTGGTCCTGATCATCGCTGCCCCCTCAGCTACCCGCCTCAGCGCCTCACCGAGGTCACGGCAGCCACAGACGAAGGGAACCTTGAAATCGTGCTTCCAAATATGATGGTTTTCATCGGCCGGGGTTAGCACCTCAGATTCATCGATATAGTCTACACCAAGGGCCTCAAGAGCTTGAGCCTCCACAAAGTGACCGATACGGCATTTAGCCATCACCGGGATGGAAACTGCCTCCATGATAGCCAAGATCACAGTGGGGTCTGCCATGCGGGCGACCCCTCCGGCTGCTCGAATATCCGCAGGTACACGCTCCAAGGCCATTACAGCACAGGCTCCCGCTTCCTCCGCAATCTTGGCATGCTCAGGGGTGACGACATCCATAATTACGCCGCCTTTGAGCATCTGAGCGAGACCCGCTTTTATCGTCCAAGTCCCTTTGTCCATGCCGCCCTCCAACAGTCTTTCGCATAAATATTCTACTCTCGCCTTTTATATTTAGCAAGGTATTATTCGCTGGCCCATTGACAAGGGGCAAAGACCAGAGTACAATTCCGCCCGATGATAATACATGGGGGTACTTATTAATGGGAGATGAAAAGCCTTTCGAGAAGGTATCCAAGACGCGACCCGGGCATGAAGTGCTACGCAGAAAGAGGCAACCCAGGAGAAGGCTGAGAATTGCACCCAATGTCCCGGCGGGCATGAAATTCCTTCGGATCATAATTACGCAGACTCCTTTTGTCCCTATGCTTTCGATTCTTACCGTCCTGTGGTTGCTATTTAGTGCTGCTTTTTACTTTGCCGAGCATACTGCCAATCCCGATGTATCCTCTTATGGGCAGGCGCTGTGGTGGACTATGGCCGCTGTCGAGACTATGGGTACACCCTTTAAACCGATAACCACAGCAGGGGAGTTAATTGGGGGGATATGGGCCATGTTCGGAGTCATGCTCTTCTGGGGCACGATCGTAGCCAGTGTAACCGTCTACTTCGCCCGCCGCAAAGAGGGAACATTGAAACAGATCGTCTCAACAGTAGAATATAACCTGGAGAGGTTGGATGACCTGTCATTAGAGGAACTGGAGCTTCTTAAGGAGACTACCGATAGGCTTATCGATGTTCAGATTAAGAAGCGGGAGGAGGTAGGTTGACAATCATCGAGACGCTATTGCATGATTTCAAGGCACCGTTTATAATAGGCATTTCGGAGTACGCGTTACAGGAGTGAGGGCGTAATGTACAAAAAATTTCTGGTGCCGGTAACCGGGAAGAAAGCGGATGACGATATTGTCAGGACCGCCTGTGTCCTTTCCCGGAAAAGTAAGGGAAAGGTCTACGTAGTCCACGTGATTGAGGTAAGCCGTGCACTTCCTTTGGACGCGGAAGTCGAAGAGGAGACCCAAAGTGGGGAAAGCGTGCTTACTAATGCGGAGAAGATCGCCGATGTGATGGATTGTAAGGTAGAGACGGAGATCCTCCAAGCGCGGGAGACCGGACCTGCCATAGTGGATGAGGCAGTGGAGCGTGGCGTGGATATGATCATCATGGGTGTAGAATATAAGAAGCGCTTCGGTGAGTTCGCCATGGGGGATGTTGCACCCTATGTACTGCGGAACGCCCCGTGTCCGGTATTGCTTTGGAGGGGGCCAATGGAGGAGGCTGAACAATGAAGATAGTGATCATGGGGTGCGGTAGAGTAGGTGCTCAATTAGCGGGGATGTTGGATGAAGATGGACATGAGGTTACCGTGGTGGACAGCGATACATATAGCTTTCGCCGTCTTCCCGCATCCTTCAAAGGCAAACCATTAGTGGGCGATGGTACCGATGAGGATTACCTGAAGAAAGCGGGAATCGAGGAGGCTGATGCATTCATCGCTGTAACCCAGGGGGACAATCGCAACGTGATGGCCGCTCAGATAGCGAAGCATATGTATAATGTACCCAGGGTGATTTGTCGTATATATGATCCCCTCCGTGAGGAGATGTATCAAACCCTGGGTCTGGAAACCATAAGCCCTACTATGGTAGGGGCAAAACTCCTGCGAGATAAAGTAGTGGGCTAAGGGGGCCTTGATGTATATTATCATTGTCGGTGGAGGGAAGGTGGGTTATTACCTCTCCCAGGCTCTGTTAAGTGAGGGGCATGAGGTGTTGGTCTTGGAGAAGGACCCGGCGAAGTGTGGGGCTATCTGCGATCAACTGGGGAGCGTCGTAGTGCGTGGTGATGGCTGCGAGGCGCGAACCCTGACGGAGGTGGGGACGGAACGGGCGGACATGTTCATTGCGGCAACCAATGAGGATGAAGATAATCTTGTTTCTTGTCAGGTGGCAAGACATAAGTTCAAGGTACCACGTACCATCGCGCGAATCAATAACCCAAAAAATGAAGAGCTATTTAAGAAGCTGGGAGTCGATGTCACAGTAAGCAGCACAAATCTTATACTGGAGCATATAGAGAAGGAGGTACCTACTCATCCCCTAATGCATCTGCTAACCCTCAAGGGAGGAGCTTTGGAGATCGTTGAGGTGAAGATTCCCCCAACTTCCTCAAAGGTCGGCAAACCTATGAAAGATATCGTTCTCCCTCCCAACAGCGTAGTATGCCTCATAATAGGGAAATGGGGAGCACGGGTACCAACGGACGATACCCGTTTGGAGGCAGATTCTCAATTAGTTGCCGTAACGAGTCCAGAGGCGGAAGCGGCGCTGCGGGCAGCGCTCACTGAGTAGGTATGGCAAAGAGGATTGCATATCTCGGGCCCCAGGGAACTTTCACCGAGGATGCGGCGCTTCTACATGATAAAACAGCCCAACTAATCCCCTTTCCCAGCATCCCAGCAGTGGCGGTTGCTGTTGTCTCGGGGATGGCTGAAGAGGGCGTTGTAGCCATTGAAAATAGCCTTGAAGGTTCGGTAACCGATACCCTGGATCTATTGATACATGAGTCTGGGGTGTTTATTAGGAAGGAACTGGTACTACCCATTGAGCATTACCTCCTGGTCAAACCGGGGACCGAGGCGGGAGGGGTGAAGGTACTCTACTCCCATCCCCAGGCACTGGGGCAATGCCGCAATGTCATAGAACGCTGTTTTCCTAAAGTGAATGTGGTGGCTGCCCTCTCCAACGCTGCCGCCGTGGAAGAAATGATGGTCTCGACCCATCCTGCTGCTGCGATCGGCACGAGGAGAGCGGCCGAGATTTATAGCGCAGAGATCCTGGCTAGAGGCATTCAGGATAAGGCCTCTAATGTCACCCGGTTTGTTGTTCTCGCCTTGACAGATCACCCCCCAACAGGCTCCGATAAGACATCCCTGTGTTTTTCCTTTGCTGATGATCGTCCGGGAGTGCTCTGCGAGGTGCTACAGAAGTTCGCAGAGCGAAACATCAACCTGGCAAAGATAGAATCCCGTCCCTCCAAGGAGAGCTTGGGGAGGTATATCTTTCTCATTGACATTGAGGGGCATCACGATGATTCTCTGGTCAGCGAGGTGCTTAAGCAGGTACGCGAGGTGACATCTCTCTTCAAAGTCTTTGGCTCCTACCCAAGATATACGGCATAATGAAAAAAAGGGAAGCGTCGCTTCCCTTTTCTATAACAATGTCCCTAAACCGTTAACTATTCTTCGCTCTCCCGCTTCAACCTTTCCTCAAGGTTTGAGCGGGTCTTACGAGCGGCATCACTTCCCTCTTCAAGAGTATGCTTCAAAAAGTCCTTTACTCTGGTAGAAACCTCATCCTTAATAGAGGTGGCAAGATCACCTGCCCTGCTACCGCCTCCTATACCTCGCCGCCCCCGCTGGCCCGTCCGCTCTATCAGCCAGAAAGTGAGTGCCGTACCGATGACTCCTCCGATGATCAGTCCGGTGAGAAAGCCGTGCCCATTATTTTCTTCAGCCACCTTTCCTCCTATCTTTTCTCCTATCAGAGATGAAATCCAGGACCTTAGATATCCCCTGCACGACGCTGGCAATGCTGGCCAGAGGCTTAATGAGGTCCTCAGTTATGGCGGAGGTGATGATACGAATGTTTGCGGCTATGGTCTGACTTGAATCAAGGATGTCTCGAATCCTGCGGAAAATAAGGAAAGATATGACAACGAAGAATATCGCGGCACCGATGTAAACTACGGCAAAGATGATAAAAAATAGATCGGCCAATTCTGCCAGAGTCATACCTCGCCTCCTGAACAGTAATTATACTACAATTCTAGCATAAAGGCAACTGGACTTTCTTATTGGATGGTTATGCTGGTACCCGGGTTCTATTAAAGAGGGCCTCAACGAGCTACCGGGCGAGTAGCATGGCAGTGCTTCGCTGTCTTCTAACTCCACAGCCACGATGATTTTCCATTTACCGACTCGCGCTTAAGAAGCCCCATCTGGACCAATTTCCCCATCTCCTGCTCAGCAAAATCTAACGGGACGCCCATTTTGCGCGATACTTTCTGCGCAAGAAGTCCCTCTGGATCGGCTCCATCCTTCATCCGCCCCAGCCGTTCAATGACATCACCCTTTAGGACCCTCCAGATGAACTCCTTGCTCGCTTTTTGCCTCATCTGTTCCGCACAGGTCGGGTCGCCCTCGGCAGCCTTGCGCTCTATCTCCTGCCAGACATAGGTAATTATTCGGTCGTAATCGGCCATATGCTCCATGACCATTTGCGGGCTCATGGTAGGAGTCTCGGTAATCGGTTCGTTGGCGTCATACTTTGCCCAGTTTCGGGAAAGGATACGCAGGCCATAGTCTTTAGGTCTCTCATAGAGCTCCGTTCCGGGCAGAGGGGAGAGCAGGTGGAAACCATATTTGGCATCGTAGTCCCGGTTAAGCTCCGCTGCAAAATCCAGCGACAGGCGTGCGGTCTCGGGGCTTTCGCCAGGCAGACCGAAGATGAAGGAGTTAAAGACCCCGATCCCGGCCTCGGTGGATAACTTTGTACCTCTTCTGATATCCTCCGGTGTTGTTCCCTTCTTAATGGTCTTTAAAATCTCGGGAGAGGCTGACTCAGCGCCATAGAGTAGCCAGGAACAGCCGGCCTGTTTCATTTTCTTTAATATATCGGTCGTTACTGTGTCGGCACGGGCGAAGACATTCCACTCGAACTTCAAGTTGCGCCTCATGATTTCATCGCACACCGTGTGTGCATGGCGGTGGTTGAGGGTGAAAGTGTCATCGACGATATTTAACTTGTTGAAACCGAACACTTTATGGATCTGCTCTATCTCATCTACCACCAGTATAGGGTCGCGGAAACGAACGCGCCGCCCGAAGAGCCGGGGGCCCGAACAGAAGATGCACTTATAGGGACAGCCCCTGCTGGTGATTATCGTGCAGGGCGCATCGATAGCACGGTATTTAGAGAGGGGCAAGAGGTGGCGTGCCGGGATGGGAAGCTCGTTCAGATCCTCGATAAGGGGGCGGGGCTCAGTTTTTTCCACCCTGTTATCTTCACGGAAGGCAATCCCCTTTACCTGCTGGATGTCTTTGCCTTTCTCTAGCGTCCTTGCCAGCTCAACTATTGTCCGCTCTCCCTCCCCGATGATTACCACATCGATCCAGCGGGATCGAAGGAGAGTTTCCTTGATGGCGAAGCTGGCATGCGGGCCACCTAACATGGTAACAATGCCGGGATCAAAATCCTTGCATATCTTCAGGTTTCTGGTAGCACTAGTAGAATTCAGGGTTACGCAGGTAGCGCCGACCATTTGGGGTTGATATTCCATAAGCTTATCCCTGATTTTGCGGGCTGAGTGCTGGGACACCAGAAGGTCTAGGATCTGTACCTCAATACCTTCACTTTGTAGTACTGCGGCCAGGTAGCTTAGAGAGAGGGGGGGGATAGGGTTTTCTTCAAGGGGATAAGGAGTGCTCATGAGAAGAACGCGCATGGAAATTCCTCCTAGCTAGACGGTTGTGTCTCGATTATATATTAAATTAGCGCGTTTCGCTAGATTCGAATTAATGGTGATGATGGAATTTAGCCCCTCTAACGAATAGCAGGGGATAAATGATATCGCTCATGCAGCAGGGAATCCAAACGGCAAGGAATAGGAAGAGAAAGATGGTAAGATATTGCAGCCAAGTTACTGTTTCCCCCAATGCCATAATAATGAAGAATAGTGAGGCCCAGGTGCTGATCAGAACGTGACCAGCGTGAGGGAATTTGGTGATCGGTCTCCAGAAACCGATTGCGATGCCTAGAAATGCCGGGGGGATAGTGATCCATGGTTCTTCAATGAAACCGATGTGAAGTTCCCTGCCTGGTAAGACAGCCAGCCACGCTCCCAAATAGGGAATGATTGAATCGCTCAGGGTAGCGATGCCGATGCTGCCGGTGAAACCGATCACGATGACTGCCCAGAGTTTTCCGTTACCGAGCGTTTTATATATCGCCGTGGTTACCACAGCGCTTAAGACGATATGTGCGGGATGGAGGATGTAAAAAATCGTCTCGGATGAGCGGGAAACCTGGTCGAGAAAGCCGCCCCAGATTACAATCAACATAAAGACAATCGCCGTTACAGCTCCGAAAACAGTAAAGGGAATATGAGTTGCCAGCTCTTTGCCGATTAGCCTCCATTGCTCTACACTTGTCATTTTAACGTCATGATCCTGGCTCCGTATGAATTACTGGCTAACGCTTATTAGTGATTCTAAACTCCCGTGTAACCTTTGTTGATCCAAGGAAAAAACTAAAGACCTTTCTCCACAATAAAGGCTACCAGGTCGGCGACGCGGCAGCTATAAGCCCATTCATTATCGTACCAGGCGAGCACCTTTATCATGTCGCCCCCTATCACTATCGTCGCACAGGCATCGAAAATAGAGCTTGCCGGGTTTCCCTTGAAGTCCATGCTCACCAATTCCTCCTCGCAGAATTCGAGGATGCCCTTTAAGGGACCGGTGGCGGCTTTTCTGAAGGCCTCATTCACTTCATTCGCTTGTACCTCTTTACTCAGTGTAGCGACGAAGTCCACCACGGAGACGGTGGGGACGGGCACGCGGTAGGCCATGCCGTGAATCCTTCCCTCCAGCTCGGGGATAACCACGGTTACTGCCTTAGCGGCGCCTGTAGTGGTGGGAATGATATTCATCGCCGCCGTCCGCGCTCGCCTCAGGTCCTTATGGAACTGGTCCAAGATTCGCTGGTCGTTGGTGTAAGCATGGATGGTGGACATCAGCCCTTTTTCCACGCCGAAGGCTTGGTGGAGCACCATGACTACGGGGGCAATGCAGTTAGTGGTGCAGGAGGCATTGGATATGACGCGATGCTTCTTCGGGTCGTAGTGGCTTTCATTGACCCCCAGGACGATGGTCACGTCCTCCCCCTTCGCTGGAGCGGAGATGCTCACCTTCTTGGCCCCGCCCTCCAGGTGGGCAGCAGCCTTTGCCGCATCGGTGAAGAGCCCGGTGGATTCTATCACCACCTCGACCCCGTAGTCGGCCCAGGCGATCTTACCTGGGTCGCGCTCGGAAAGCACCTTTACCGCCTTGCCGTCTACGACGATGGCGTCTTCTGTGGCCTCCACCTTCCCCGGATATGCACCGTAGTTAGAGTCATGTCTGAGGAGATGGGCGTTGGTTTTGGTATCGCAAAGGTCATTAACGGCAACCACCTCAAGCGTTCCAGCATAGTTTTCATTTACTGCTCTGAGAACCTGACGCCCGATTCTCCCAAAGCCGTTGATGCCGATCTTCGTTGTCATTTCGTACTCCTTTTACATACTTACGGAAATATTATTACCTTCTGCTGACGAGTGAAGCTTGTGCTCGGCGCCTCACTATGTCCGTAAAGGCCTCGATCCTGGTTTTCAGGTGCTGGGTGAGCAGATAATCGTTATTTCCCTCCAGTGTCAAGATGGGTAGGTCGATATGGTGGCGAAATATGATATCGCCTATTCCGCGATGACAGAAGGCTTGAACGTAATGGATTACCCCATCTACCCGGCGATATGGCAACTGGGGCAGTATGTCGTTTAGCCTGTCGGATAGGGAATAGGGATATGTGTAGCTTGAATATTGCTCGGCGAGAGAGTTTTGCGAATTATCCGGGTTGGGCATGGCGAATTGGCGCTGGATTTCGTTGAAAACTACCCTGGCCCCCTGGCTCTCTACAAAATCGTACAGGTCCCTGGCAAAGATAGGGGGCACGCCGATATAGGCGAGGCGCAATATATTCCCCTTTTTTCGTTCCTGTCGTTCTCCCCGTTCTTCTCGATCATGACATTCAGTTATAAGCTGATCCAGCTGTCTCTCGTATTCATCGATGTCTACCATAAAATCGGAACTGGAGACAAGCCAGAAGTGGTTCTCCCAGCCGCTGACCACGTTCCCTCTCCAGGTAAGCTCATCTAGCTCATGCGCCAGCCTCCTTGCTTTTTCGAGTTTAATCCTCGCTTCTTCAGCCGCATCCAAGGTTGTATTTAGTGTCTGGGCAAGGGATTCAAGAGTGTACTGCATCTGCGAAACATCGGGATGGGCTGGGTAGGCGAAGGGGATCACGTTGCGCCCCTTGAGTTTTAGCACCTCCATTAACATGATGGTATTAGAGCAATCGCCGCTGGTGACGCAGAGCACCGTATCGATACCCTGATCCATAACAACACCGTATATACCTTTGATCCACGTGCAGCAATTGATGGGGAAACCCGCCCGCTCGGCGATATCAACCAGTCGCTCGGGGTCCGGGTCAGAGATGAAGAGATTATTCAGGTCGACAGGCTGATAGCCTGCCGCCAGGAGCACCTCTGTCGGAACTGTGGTGGTTATGCCGATTGTGGTCATTTACCTAAATTGTATAGCGCTGCCATGCCGGGATAGCGGGCGCGCTCTCCAAGCTCCTCCTCGATGCTGATAAGGCGGTTGTATTTGGCGACACGCTCTGAGCGGCAGGGGGCACCTGCCTTGATGAATCCGGTGTTCTTGGCCACGGCTAGATCGGCGATGGTGACATCCTCGGTCTCGCCGGAACGGTGGCTCACAACCGCTGTCCACTTCGCCTGCTGCGCCATCTCGATAGCCTCGATGGTCTCGGTAAGGGTGCCCACCTGGTTGACCTTGATTAGGATGGAATTGGATGCCTTCTCACTGATGCCGCGGGAGAGGCGTTTCACATTGGTGACGTAGAGGTCATCGCCCATGATCTGAATTTTGTCTCCCACTTTATCCATGAGCATTTTCCACCCGTCCCAGTCGTCCTCCGCCATCCCATCCTCGATGCTGATAATGGGGTATTCAGATACCAATTTCACATAATAATTCACCATCTCGGCGCTGGAGAGGGAGGCACCCTCCCTGGCGAGGATATATTTGTCATCTCTATAGAACTCGCTGGCTGCCGGGTCGAGGGCAATGAAGCAATCAGCGCCCGGTTTGTAACCTACTTTTTCTATAGCGGTAAGTATCAACTCCACCGCCTCTTTGTTGGAGTGTAAGCTGGGGGCGAACCCGCCTTCATCGCCGACATTGGTACTCAGCCCTTTGCTCTGGAGCACTAACTTGAGGGTCTGATAAATCTCAGCGCACATGCGGAGGGCAAGGGTAAAGCTCTGTGCTCCCAGTGGGACGATCATGAACTCCTGGAAATCGGTCGCGTCAGCAGCGTGTTTTCCACCGTTTAGGATATTCATCATGGGCACAGGCAGGGTGCAGGCCTCCTCGCCGCCGATATAGCGATAGAAAGGGAGCCCTAGAAAGTTGGCTGCGGCGTGAGCGACAGCGAGGGAGACACCTATCGTAGCATTAGCGCCAAGCCGCGATTTGTTCGGGGTGCCATCGAGTTCGATCATCCGTTTATCGATCGCTGCCTGTTCCTGGCAAGACATTCCGATTAGGGCAGTTTCGATATCCTCTTCAACATTCTTAACCGCCCGGAGCACGCCCATTCCACCGAACCGACTCTTATCTCCATCGCGGAGCTCCAGTGCCTCGTGGGTTCCGGTAGAGGCTCCGGAGGGTACCGCGGCGTGCCCCAACGTACCATCGGAGAGCATTACGTCCACCTTCACCGTGGGATTGCCACGAGAATCGAGGATCTCCCTGGCACTCAATTCTTCAATAACTGCCATCCTTTCCACCTCCTTTCACCATTTTCGCCCTTATTACCCTAAGCCAAATTAGGTTGCAATCCAGGCTCTTATTATACCTGGCATTCCAATTCATTGATTAGCCCCTCCGTATTAAACCGAGGGCCTTTTCCACAGCATCCGCTGGATTGAGCGCTACGATTATTGAGCTTTCCGTCACCCCTCCCCTGGCTAGCGACCAGGTACCCAGGCCGATAACAGGGGTGCCACTTTGCAGCGCATAGGCGATCTCGGAAAGGGTCCCGTAGCTGCCGCCGATGGCGATAACCGCCTGACCTGACTTGGCGACGATGGCGTTTCTGCTATAGCCCATGCCGGTAACGATAGGGATTTGAACGTAAGCATTGGCATCCTTACGGCTGTTACCGGGCAGAATGCCGATAGTAACACCACCTTGAGAGGCGGCCCCACGACATGCTGCCTCCATCACCCCTTCCAAGCCGCCGCAGATTAGAGTGACACCGCGCCTTGCTAGTTCGCGTCCCACCTCCTCGGCGAGCCTGGTCTCCTCGGCGGAGCAGTCGCTGGCGCCGATAACGGTAATGAACAACCCTCGTTCCATGTCCATAGCCATGTGAAACAGACTAAATGGGATTATAGCACCCTGAACTTAATTGCCGCAACTGAAGAGGAGATGCTTCTTACGTGAAAGGTCGCCTGTCATCGTATCAAGGTTACCCATCTTGGCGCTTCATATCTCCTGTTTGTGTAAGGTATCGGATTATTTCTGGAGATAGAGGTATACATTTGCCTCGTCTTGAGATAAAGCGTAGTGCACACTAGCTGCAAAGAGTCCATCGGGGGGGTTGTTTACCTCCCAAACGAGAAGAGTTATTCCTTCTAAGATGTTGGGGTCAGTATTGGTATCTATGGCGTAGCTGGGGGATCCCATATTATATGCAAACCTCTTTGCTCAAGCTGAGGTATATAGACGTTTATCGAGGTTTCACTCACTGGGTTCCCACGTAAATCCACAGCGTTCGCCGGGTCGAGACCGCTTAGACTCAATAACGGGGAGACATCGTTTATCTGATTATGCATAAGAGTAATTAATTCCATCTTTGTGAGTTTAACAAGCGGAGTGAGGTCGCTTATCTCATTGTGATAAAGGTCGACGCGGGTTAGGTTTGTAAGATTCGCAAGGGCGGAGATATCGCTTATCTGATTGCCAAAAAGTGTGAGATAATCCAGCTTTGTGAGGGCAGCAAGGGGGCTGAGGTCGCTTATCTCATTATCGTGAAGTGTGAGACTAGCGAGGTTTGTGAGATTTGAGAGGGGGGAGATATCGTTTATCCGGTTCTCGTAAAGATCGAGACTGGTCAGGCCTGTAAGATTGGTAAGAGGAGAAATGTCTTCTACCTCAGATCTGTCAAGGGCGAGCACCGTCAGATTTGTGAGGTTAGAAAGTGAAGATATATCGCTTGCCGGATTCCTCCCTGCAGATAGAGTTATCAGGTTGGTAAGGTTAGAGATAGGGGAGAAGTCGTCTATGTGGTTCTTGTGAATCGTCAATTCGGTCAGATTCGTGAGATTAGCAAGTGGACTGATGTCTTTTATCTTATTGTACTTAATATTTAAATGCGTGAGATTTGTGAGATTTGCGAGTGCGGAGACGTCTGTTATCTTCTCGTTATACTCAAGGTATAGGGTAGTAAGCTTTGTAAGTTTTGAGAGTGGTGAGATGTCACTAACCTGATTCCTCGTAATATTAAGCGAAGTCAGGTTAACGCAATATTCCAAACCAGTTAGGTCGATGATACCGCTTCCGTTGTCATCGAGCTCGGTCAGGCTTTCTAGGTCGAATTTAGATATAGATCCAGTCGGCTTATCGATCGCTGTGCGCACCGCAGCCTCAAGGTTGGAATCGGGGAAAGCAACACTCTCATCGGTATTAGCACATGACATATACAGACAGACAGCAAGTAAACCGACAAGAATGATTGGTATCTTGACTCCAGTTAATACTTTCACAGTTTAATGCTCCTTCAAGAAATTCCAGATGTATCGATATTACTCTCTGAGTCTCACGATGCTGTCATGTCTACTATTATAGCGCCCGGCGCTACCTTACTGATGTCGAAAATATCATCGGATACACTCGGGTTCAGGTCTATGTCGGTAAATTTCATAGTCGTAGTCCAACCCGCGGTATCCGTATACTCGACCTGTACAAGATAACCGCTGTTCGATATCCAATAGACAATCTCAGAATCATCATAAGCTCTGTAGGTATATTTGGTGCAAGGTTGCCCATCGATGGTTTCGTGGCCGGTGATAGACGCGCGAGAACATTGGGTGTCAATATCACAAGTAGCCTGCATCGCAGAGAGTATATCGCCTTCTGACATGTTGCCGTAGTAATTTTCGGAAAACCACAGCATGTGCTCTTCAGCCGGGTGCACCATATCCTCTGTTTGATACTTAGCGGCCCAATGTTCATCCATTTCGTAAATCCATTTATATTCGCCGTCGTCTATAAATTTGATCTTCTCGTTCTTTGCTGGGGACGTCTCATATAAGCTCCAGTCGGCCCTGGATTTCTCACCTTTTACCCATATATGCATTACTATCGTTTCATCATCTCGTGCCCATGCTCTAGTGTACTGATAGGCTTCTGGTAACTCAACACTCCCCTCCACTGGAGGAGGGGTAGGATCAGGTCCTGGTGTGGGTGTAGGCTCCACGCCGCTATTTCCGCATGCTAATCCGGACATCAGAACAATGCCCAAGAGTAAAACCATGGCAACCTGTGCAATTTTCAAAATCTACCTCCTACCTCTTATGGGGTAAATTGTACTTATGTGGAGCTTTACCTGTAAAATATTCCGCTTAAACCCTCACTGATATTTGCGCATGATGAGATCTGTAATATAACGAGCATTACTCTCGACCTCATAGCTATTGTTAAGTTATACCATACTAATAAGCCGGGATTAGTTGTAGCGATTCATCGCGGCCTCGAGCCCCTCAGTCAGTATGCAAAGTATGACATCGGAGACCCGTACCACAGTTTCCCTGGCGATATTCTTTTCCTCGGCAGTGAAATTGCCTAATACGTAGGATACCTCATCGACATCGGGCCGGCCGATGCCTACGCGGATGCGGGGGAACTCCTCGCTCCCCAGTGACCTGATGATTGAGGAGAGGCCATTATGCCCGGCCGCGCCACCACTCTGGCGGATGCGCAGTTTGCCCAGGGGCAAGTCCATGTCATCGTAGATCACGATCAGGTTTTCCATCTGTACGTCCAAACGGCGCATCAGTTGCCCCACTGCCTCCCCGCTGTTGTTCATGTAAGTCCGGGGTTTGGCAAGCACCACCTGCAAGCCTGCAACCTCGCCCATGCCATATTTAGCCTTCAGCGATTTGAGCCTTAACCGTCGCTTATTTATGGGTATGCGGTAACGACTCGCGAAGTATTCTAGACACTGAAATCCCATGTTATGGCGGTTACCGGCATAGCTCTTGCCTGGATTTCCCAACCCGATAATAAGTTTCATCGTTAAACTAGCAACATATTCGTTAATGCTGAGCTGCACCTTCTGCTTGGATACTAGATTTCCCGTAGGCCTATTTTTTATTTGGGCTCACCTGGTTTAGAGTAAGCAGGAAAGGTTAAGCAGTGGCCAGCTTTTTACCCATCTCCCGTAGCTCTTCCAGGATCTCGGGGGTGGCTTTACCGGGAGCCATGACACCTTCGCAAACCTTCCTCAATTTAAAGGCGGAACATATGCCATCCAGTATATCTAGGGCTTTCCTTTTACCCATACCGCTGCTGGTAAAGGTACAGTATGGCTTGTCTATAGCCTTATCCTGACACTGGACGAGACTCCGGTCGAAGAAGTCCTTTAAACCACCTGATATGTAGCCGAAGTTTGTTGACGTGCCAAACGCTACCGCATCGCAGCCTATGAGGTCGTCAACGGTGGCATCAAAGGCACGCTTAAGAATGACCTCCGTTCCTGGCACCGACCGTGCCCCTTCCGCTACGGCCTGGGCCATCTCCTCGGTATTCCCCGTCTGGGAATGGTAAACAATCAATACCTTAGCCGTTTTCCACTCCTTTATTTGCTCGCCTCTTCAAGGAGGCGGCGAAATTCTTCCTCGTTAAGTATCCTTGTCCCGAGGGCGCGAGCCTTTTCCAGCTTGGATCCGGGATCAATCCCCGCCACAAGATACGTGGTCTTCCTGGTGATACTCGAGCCCACACTGCCGCCCAGCCCTTTGATACGCGTCTCAGCTTCGATCCGAGGAAACGCTTCCAGCCTGCCGGTGAGCACAAACTCCTGACCTATAAGGGGCCTCTCCTTTCGCCCTTTAGCCTCTTCCTCAAGCCTGACTCCTGCCCTTCTAAGTTTATCAATGATATCACGATTTTCTTTCTTTTGGAAAAAATCTGCGATGCTCGCAGCAATCTTGGGTCCTATAGTAGGCACTTCAAGGAGATCCTCTTCAGAGGCACTGGCTAGCCTATCCATGCTGCCGTAGTGGCTCGCCAGGAGCTCCGCGGTTTCTGCACCGACATGCCTGATTCCTAAGGCAAAAATAACTTTTGCTAAGGGGCGTTCCTTGCTCTTCCCGATAGCATCGAGCATATTATGGACACTCTTCTCCCCCATCCTCTCTAGATTTATCATGTCTTGCTCACGGAGGGAGTAGAGATCGGCGACATCTTTTACTAGTTCTTCGTTGCGCAGGGCGGCTACCAGTTTCCCACCGACCCCGTCTATATCCATGGCACCGCGAGAGACGAAGTGGGCGAGGAGCCTGTATATCTGGGCGGGGCAGGAGGCGTTGGTACAATACGTCATCACCTCACCCTCCGGTTTGACTACCTCGCTTTTGCAGGAGGGACAGAGCGCGGGCATTTCGAAAAGTCTTTCCTCTCCGTTGCGCTTGGACACAACGGGAGCAACTACCTCAGGAATAACATCCCCGGCGCGCTGCACTATAACCATATCGCCAATGCGAATGTCTTTCCTTCCGATATCCTCCTCATTGTGAAGTGCTGCTCGCTTGACGGTGACCCCACCAATGTATACCGGTTCCAGTATGGCGTATGGGTTGAGGCTCCCGGTTCGGCCCACATTGATGCCTATATCTAGAAGCCGGGTGGTTGCCTGAATTGCCGGGAATTTATAGGCTACTGCCCAGCGTGGGTCGTGACCCACTGTGCCCAGTACTCGCTGAAGCTCAAGTGAATTGACCTTAATTACAATACCGTCGGCCTCAAATTCCAGGTTTTCTCTTTCCTCCTCCCAGCGCCGGCAGTATTTTTCAGCATGGCCAATATCGGGGACATAAGCATTGTGGGGGCTTATCTTAAATCCGAGGGACTTGAGATACTCCATAGTATCCCAGTGGGTTGGGGGCATTGCTCGATTGGCTCCTACATCTCCCCTTTCTTCCTCCGCATATCCCAGGCCATAGATGTAGATATCCAGGGGGCGCTTCGCAGTGACCCGTGAGTTCAACTGGCGCAACGAGCCGGCTGCGGCGTTTCTGGGGTTGGCGAAGAGGGGCTGACCCTCCTCATACCGTTCTTTATTCAGCTTTTCGAATCCAGGCCTGGAGAGATAGACCTCACCCCTAACCTCGAATTTGCGCGGGGCGTCTTTAGGGACGGTGAGGGGGATGCTTTTAATGGTCCTCAGGTTTTGAGTGATATCCTCGCCGCGATAACCATCACCCCGCGTGGCGCCTGTAGTAAGGTGGCCATCGGTATAGGTGAGGGCGACGGCAAGGCCGTCCATCTTGAGCTCGCAGACGAAGTCCATCTCGCGCCCTGGCACCAGGTTCGAGATTCTCTTGTGCCAGGCAAGCAGTTCCTCCGAGGAGAATACATTGGCCAGGCTTAACAGCGGTACGGGGTGTTCCACCACCCCGAAGGCCTCAAGAGGGGCGGCGCCTACGCGCTGAGTCGGCGAATCAGGAATGATAAGCTCCGGATGCTCCTCCTCGAGCCTCCTGAGCTCTGCCATCAGGGTGTCGTACTCGGTGTCTGAGACCTCAGGGCTATCGAGTACGTGGTAGCGGTGGTTATGGTAGTTTATCTGCTCCCGGAGCTCCGCGATCCTTTCCCCCGTCCGTTCGATATCAGCCACGCTGGATATCTCCCGGTTACAGCTTTACCAGCTTCATTGAATATATTTCAGGGAGCGCTTGAAGCTTGAGTAGTATCTTTTCGTCAACAGGCTGATCTAACTCGAGTACAAGGAGCGCCCGACCTCGAGGCTCAAGCCTTCCGAGCTGCATCGAGCTGATATTGATGTCAGCGTTACCTAATATCGTGCCTACCGCTCCGATAAGCCCGGGTAGGTCGCGATGATCGCTAAACAGAAAATACCCTCCCCTCGGTACGACGTCAATCCAGTAGCTATTAACCCTCACGATATGAGGTTCGCCTCTCATTACCGTGCCCGCTACCGTGATTATACCGGTGCTGGCAGTCACTTCGAGGGTTATCAGGTTTCCATAGTTTTCACAGTTGGGATCTTTGTGCTCGGTAACCTTCAGCCCGCGGCGTTGCGCTATGATATTGGCATTTACTATGTTAATTCGCTCGTCGCTGATATTCTCCAGCAGACCACCGAGGAGCGCTGCTTTTAACGCTGCAGTATCGTGGTTGGCGATCTCTCCCTCGTATTTAATGCTGATTTCGCTCATCTGGCCCTCGCCCAGTTGGTATAACAGATGGCCTATTTGCTGGGTGACAGCAAGAAAAGGTCCTACAACAGCGAGGGTCTCCGGTGAAATTAGGGGGGTGTTCACTGCGTACCTGGCTGGCTCTCCATGGAGCACTGCAATGACCTGTTCAGCCACGTCTATGGCTGCGCCTGCCTGGGCTTCGGCAGTGGATGCTGCCAGGTGTGGGGTAACTATAATCTTATCGCTCTTAAAGAGGATGCTATCCTTTGCGGGCTCCTCCGTAAAGACATCGACAGCTGCACCTGCTGCTGTCCCTCCCTCGACAGCATCATAAAGCGCCTTCTCATCGACAATGCCTCCTCGGGCACAATTAATAATACGTACAGTTGGCTTTACCATCTTAAGTTCCTTGGCGCCAATTAGCCCCTTGGTTTTCCCGGTTAACGGGGTGTGCATGCTAATAAAGTCAGATTCTTTAAGGATATCCTCAAAGGAGACCAGATCCACCCCCAGATTGCGGGCGTATTCGATAGATACAAAGGGGTCGTAGCCAAGAAGGCGCATCTGTAGACCACCAGCGCGCCGGGCAACCTCCGAGCCCACGTTGCCCAATCCAACGATGCCCAGCGTCTTATTCCGTAGCTCACAGCCGAGGAAATCTTGACGGCGCCACTCCCCTGTCTTGAGTAGTGAGTGTGCTTGGGGAATGTGGCGGGCAAGGGCGAGCATCATGGCGATGGTGTGCTCCGCAGCTGAGATGGTATTACCCGTGGGGGCATTAACTACCATGATTCCCTTACTCGTTGCGGCCTTCACATCTATATTATCCACGCCCACACCGGCACGCCCGATGACCTGAAGCTTTCGTCCTGCCTCGATTGCCTCTGCAGGGACCTTGGTCTCGCTCCTCACCACGATGGCGTCGTAGTCACCAATAGCGGCAATAAGTTCATCGGGACTCATCTTTATCCTGACATCCACCTCAGCATGGGCGCGGAGCGCTTCGATGCCTTCTTGAGCAATGGGGTCTGCAATCAATACCTTCATTTCCGCCCCTTCTTTCCGTTTTCTCCCTTAACCTGCATCAAATCGAGTACTCGACTCTATGTTAAAATGTCTTCAGAGAGGAATTTATTCACTGCCTCGGGGACCTCCTCCTTTGAACACTTCACCCGCCACATACCCTGAGGGAGGTTTATCTTGAGCCACCTCCGGTACCAGTTATCACGGATGCCTTTACTGATAAAGAGGACGAAATCCCCACTCTTGGGGTCTTCTGATATTTCAATCAGGCCCCTATTTCTTAGCCCACGCATTCCTAACCGGGATCCGACACCGATCTCCTCGGTCTTCATTTTGAATCATCGACTACGGCATCGATATCCTGTTCGTGTCCGTAGCCGAGGTGGCCGACACGCAAGATCTGGCCATCCAGCCGCTGCTGTCCTCCGGCAAGGACAGTATCGTATTCCTCGCGCAGGATCTTGAGAAGCTGCTTTGAGTCGAGACCTTTCGTCGCCTTAATCGCTGTAATCGCGTTTGAAGCATATCTTTCATCAGCAAAAAGGGAAAGCCCCAGTGATTTCACTTCGTCCCTTGTTTTGGCGGCAATACGGGCATGACGTGCAAAGATGTTTTGTAGCCCCTCTCGTTGAAACAGCTCTAGGGCAGCATCGAGGGCATAGAACATGGATACGGCAGGGGTAAAGGGGGTCTGTAATTTATCAAGAGATTTCTTGGCCTTGGCGAAGTCCCAGTAGAACCTGGGCATCTTGGCCTTGGCATGTGCTTTCCACGCCCGCTCACTGACGCTGACCATTGCAAGACCGGGAGGGGACATCCATGCCTTCTGCGAGCCTGTAACAACCACGTCGCATCCCCACCTGTCGACAGGTAGGTTGATAGCCCCCAGGCTGCTGATGGCGTCTACTATAAGGAGCTTATCGTATTCTCGAACAACAGCGCTTATAGCCTCTAAATCGTTGGTTAATCCAGTGGAGGTTTCATTGTGGGTTACCAGTACTGCCTTAATCCCGGCATCCTTGGATAGCGTCTTTCGCACCTCCTGTGGGTCAACAGCGGTGCCCCATTCAAAACGGAGCCGTTCAAGCTCAGCACCGAATGTCTCGGCAATATCGGCAAAGCGATCGCCAAAAGCCCCGTTTGCCACTGATAGCACCTTGTCTCCCGGCGAAAGGGTATTAACGATAGCTGCCTCCATGCCGCCGGTACCGGAGCAAGTGAGGATAAAGATATCCCCCTTGGTCTGAAATATATCCCTTAGGTTCTCGGTGACTCTTCGTACAATCTCGGTGAACTGTGGCCCACGATGACTGATCATCTGATTCGATAATGCTTTCAGTATTTCATCGGGGAGCGGGGTTGGCCCGGGAATACGTAACTGCATGCTACACCTCTAAGATTAGCGATTTAAAACATTATACCGCTAATCGTTACTAATAGGAAGTCGGAAATCCTTTTACGTACTCTAGCAGGGAAGGGGGTGAGGGCACGTGGGGAACTTATGATCGCTTATCGGCATCGACTATTCTTACGAAGCGTCGTTTACCTACCTTGATAACACTACCATCTTTAATGCACACTGTATCGGTGTTAACCCGCTCGCCATCTATCTGAATGGCTCCTTGTGATAGAAGACGCTTTGCTTCACTGTTGCTCTTTGCAAGGCCTGTCTCGACACATAGACCACAGATTGGAATGGTTCCAGATCCGATTTCAATACAAACTCCAGGTATCTCTTCTGGCATCTCTTTCCTCTGAACTACCCTCTCGAAATGGGCCTTTGCTTCATTTGCAGCCTTCTTTTCATGAAACTGTTCCACAAGCTCGTGAGCCAATCGCTTCTTCAAGACTATAGGGTTCACCGAGTTGTTATCAATAGCCTTGCGGAACTCGGCAAGCTCTTCATCGGGGATATCGGAAAGGAGCTCGAAATAATCCATCATAAGGTTGTCTGGGATGCTCATCACCTTTCCGTATATCTCATCAGGTAGTTCGTCGATGGCAATGTAATTCCCCAGGCTTTTCGACATCTTCATGCTGCCATCTGTGCCCACCAGCAGGGGAACGAGGAAGACCTGCTGCGGGGGCTGCCCTATCATCTGCTGAAGCTCGCGCCCTACCAGGCAATTGAAGGTCTGATCAGTGCCCCCGAACTCGACGTCAGCCTCGATGACAACAGAGTCATAGGCTTGAAGCAGAGGGTAGAGAAACTCGGTGACGGCGATGGGACGCCCTGAGGCATACCTTTTAGAAAAATCATCCCGCTGTAGCATCTGGGCCACGGTGAATTTACTGGCAAGCCCAATAACATCTGCAAGGCTGAACTTCCCAAACCATTCGCTCTGCCAGACGACCTGGGTCTTTTCCCGATCCACTACCTTGAAGAACTGTTTCATATAGGTTTCGGCATTGGAGCGTACCTCTTCCGGTGAGAGCATGGGACGGGTCTGCGATACACCGCTGGGGTCACCGATCTGAGCGGTCCAGTCGCCGACTATGAGTATGACCTGGTGCCCCAGTTCCTGAAACTGACGCAGCTTTCTCAGTCCAACCACGTGTCCAAGGTGGATGTCGGGGCAGCTGGGGTCAAAGCCCTGCTTGAGACGAAGTTTTCGGCCGGACTCCAGGAGCTTTACCAGCTCCTCCTCAATGATAATATCTGCGACCCCTCTTTTCAGAAGGTGCCTGTTGGGCTCACTGGTCGTTGTTTTCTCCATTGCCCCGTTATCTAAATCTCTCCTCTATATTCAGGAGCGCTCAAGCAGTGATTTCGCTTGCGCCACATCTCTTATTATCTGAGCCTTGAGCTCCTCGGCGCTTGGAAACTTCTCCTCTCCACGCAGCTGTTCTACTAATTCGATGTTAATATCTCGTCCGTAGAGATCCCCGGTGAAATCGAGGATGTGAGCCTCGACAAGGCGATGATGACCATCGAAGGTGGGACGAAGGCCGATGTTTATGACTGCCTGATAAACCATTTCACTATAGAAGACACGAGCGGCATAGACTCCGTCAGCCGGCAGGGCCTGATTTCGGTCCGCGATGAGGTTTGCTGTCGGAAAGCCCAGGCTCTTGCCTCGCCCATCGCCTTTTGACACCTGTCCTGTCAGAGCGAAGCGCCGCCCCAAGAGTTCATTTGCTTTGGTCACATCGCCTCGGGATAGCGCCCCACGGATCGCTGTGCTGCTCACCACCTTCCCATGCCATACCAGAGGAGGCACTGCCTCAACAGTGAAGTTGAGCTCCTCCCCCAGCGCCGTAAGGGCTTGGGCATCTCCCTCTCTCCCCTTGCCCAGGGCAAAGTCGGGCCCGATAACCAGTGCCCGCATCTTAAGGTAGCGCTTAATCAGCACGATGAATTCTCGGGCACTAAGCTGGGAAAGCTCGGGGGTAAAAGAGAGGGTAACGACATGTGCTACTCCGAGATTTTTTAGGAGCCTAATCCGCTCTTGAAGGCTGGTTAACGAGGTAATCTTGGACTGTGGCGAGAAAACCAGCCGGGGATGGTGCTGAAAGGTTACCACCCCGCTTATTAGCTCCTTCGCAGCTGCCTTCTCCTTAAGTTTAGTAATAAGAGCCTGGTGACCTATATGAACCCCATCGAGAACCCCGATAGTAAGTGCCGTATCCCCTTCTGGTACCGACCTGGATAGCTCTTCTTCAACGAGCATATTCCCCCTCAGATTTTATAACCATCGATATGCGGAAATGCTTCTACAGCTCAGAGTCCCATCATCAGGCCATTTTACGTCCCACCGACGCTGCTACGGGAATAACACGCGACATGAGTTGTTGGAAGTTATTGAAGTTGAGCGATTGAGCACCATCTTTGAGGGCGTGCTCTGGGCTGGGGTGAACCTCGATCATCAACCCATCAGCACCGGCAGCCACTGCGGCCATGGACATGGGGGTAACCAGATACCATTTGCCGGTACCATGGCTGGGGTCGGCAATAATGGGCAGGTGGCTCAGCTTCTTGATAATGGGGATAGCACTTATATCCATGGTATTTCTGGTAAAGGTTTCGAATGTCCTGATGCCTCGCTCGCACAGCATCACCTGGCGATTGCCTTGTGCGAGGATATATTCCGCTGAGAGCAGCCACTCCTGAATGGTGGCTGATAGACCTCTTTTAAGCATAACTGGCTTCTTGGTCTTGCCCACCTCATCAAGGAGGGCGAAATTCTGCATATTACGCGTCCCCACTTGGAGGATGTCAGAGTAGCGTGACACTAGCTCTACATCCTGTGGGCTCATCACCTCGGTGATAATGGGCATACCGGTCTCTCTGCTGGCCTGCGCCAGAAACTTGAGCCCATCCATACCAAGACCGCGAAAGCTATAAGGGGAGGTTGATGGTTTGAAGGCGCCACCGCGTAGGATGCTAGCTCCTGCCGCTTTCACTGCACGTGCAGCCTCCAGAAGCATATCCTCTGTCTCAACTGCGCACGGGCCGGCTATCACAACTACAGATTCACCGCCTATGGTCACATCACCCACCTTAATGACTGTGTCCTTGGGCTGAAATTCTCGACCGGACAGTTTATGTGGCTTACTTATGGGCACAACCTCTTCTACCCCGGGCCACATCTCCAGCGTTTCCTTTAGCTCCGGGAAGGTTTGCCCAACTACTCCGACCACTGTGCGCTCCACACCCTGGGATACATGACCGGCAAATCCCATGTGGGCAAGCTGCTCCAGAATATCTGCCAGTTCCCTTTCAGTATGACCTTGGTGCATAACGATAAACATCTATTTTGCCTCTGGGCTCCCTTCTTTGTAACCGCTCCCGGATCTCAATTCTCTAGCCCCTTTGATATATGTATGAATGATCTTTTCCGCACTCTTTTCCGTGTTAATGAGAACGAGGATACGCAGACACATGGGCAGGCTGCCGGGTACGTTCATTTCATGACCACATAGCATAGGTACCTGCGTTAGTCCCAGCTCCCGGGCTGCCGCTGCGGGGAACACGGCGTTTAGGTCCGGGGTAGTGGTGAAATGGATGGAGGCTATATCCTCTTCCTCAAACCCATTAGCCTGGATCATCTCCTGGAGCAACTCCTTTGCTGCTGCCAGGATATCGTCCCCGGTATTGGTATCGACCGTAGTTGCCCCACGAATGCCGCGACACTTCATTTCCTCAAACCAGTATTATATTAGCATAAATACGAGTGCAAGGGAATTAAAGACGGAATGTGTGATGATACAGGCCCATATCGAGCCAGTTTTCATATACAGCCAGGCCAGGAGCAAGCCGAGAAGAAAAATGGGCAGGAAAGCTCCGGGCTGCATTAGGTGCGCCATGGCAAATATCAGGGCACTAAAAACAGCTCCCCAGCCATATCCATAGCGGTTGCCGATACCTGCAAAGAGAAAGCCGCGGAAGAAGATCTCCTCAGCAAATGGGGCGAGCACGACGGCGACTATAGTGATAGTTGCGAGGCCTAGAGCTGTGTCGGTGAAATCCAGGATAAGAGAGGAAGACTCCTCTCCGAATTGGCTCATCAGCAAATCATAGAGGACGCTGAGCAACAAGCCGGCAAGCACTATCCCCGCAGCTAGTAATAGGCCTTTCCTCATATTGAAGGAGCGAAAACCCAGAGCACTCCAGCCGAGTTTGTATTTGGAAACGCTGAACTGCCACGCTCCGAGGACGAAAACTCCTTCACCCAATAGCATGCCTACAAACACCATTGCCAGCCACGGTGTAAGCAGGCCCTCGGAGGCAAGGAGGTCCCAGAATTCTGAAAGGAATTCCGGAATACTGAGCCCCGAGGAGGCAAGCTCTTCAAGGGCGTCCGAGCCAACAAGCAGAGTAGTGCCAATCCCCAGGCCAATAGCAACGAGAATTGTACAAACAATTACCAAGGCGATTCCCTTGGCCAAATCACCCACCGTCCAGGGAATCGACTCTGTTTGCTCCTCCATCAATATCTTCTCTTCCATGATTTTATGCCTCCAAATATGGCTGAGGCTCGCTGGCGCTCACCCCCTCATCCGCAAGTCGTGATATCTCATCATCAGACATTCCTAAGAGCTCGCTGAAAACGTAGCGATTGTGTTCACCGAAGCAGGGGGCAGGCAGACGAAGCTTCCCCGGAGTCCGGCTCATCTGCCATGATACCCCTGGGTAACGATGGGTCCCAGACTCGGGGTGGGAAAGATCCTGAAAAAAACCTCGTTCATTGAGATTCCGGTCGTGAGCCAGCTCTGCCATGTTCAATACTGCCCCCGCCTTAACACCGGATGTCTGAAGTATATTCATCAGCTCAATATGGTCATAACAAGCTGTCCACTCACCAATTAGCTGATCAAGCTCGTCTTGGTTTAACATTCTGTCGGAGAGGCTGGCGAATTTATCTTCCCTTGTCCAGGGTGGATTGCCCATAGCATGGCAAAGGGCTTTCCACTCCTCATCGGAGGAGATGGCAATCGCAATCCATGCATCATCCTCTTCGTTCTTTTTACCTGTTCCACCACCTCGAGCTCGGTAGCAACCATGAGGAGCCATCGTGGAGTGGCGGTTTCCCGTGGGCGTAGCCACCCTTTGATTAATAGTATAATCCATAATCGCCTCCCCGAGAATCGGGGTGACTGCCTCCCGCATGGCGAGATCGATATACTGCCCCTTACCGGTAAGGCGGCGACAGTGAAGTGCTGCCAGAATTGCAAAGGCAGCGTGCAGCCCGCTCGTGGCATCGGCATAGGCCACACCTGGTTTAAGCGGCTCCCCATAGGCATAGGCGGTTAACATAGAGAGGCCGGCCATAGCTTCGATGCCCTCGCCGTAGGTGACATAGTTTCTATAAGGACCATCCTGGCCATACCCGGATAGGGAGACCATAATAAGCTGGGGGTTCGCTTCCCGAAGCACGAGGTAGTCCAGACCAAAGTTCTTCATTACCCTGGGGGTGAAGTTTTCTATCACCACATCGCTGATGCTCACCAGCTTTCTGAAAACATCGGCGCCCAGGGGCTTTGCCAGGTCAAGGGCGATGGCATACTTATTCCTGTTGACCTCGTTATAATAGGCGAAACGGTTGTACGACCTCTCCCCGGTATCGCCTTCGGGAAAGGAAGCGCCGAAGGCACCGCCAGGCTTCATCCTTGGAAGCGCTCCTCCTCTCCCCGAGCGGGCGGCGCACTCTACCCGGATAATCTCTGCGCCCATATCCGCCAGAAGCTTCGTGGCGTAGGGGCCGGCGAGAATCTGGGAGAGATCGATCACACGTAAACCAGATAAGGCCTGCTTGCCCTTAGGTAACACCGCGCTTCTTGAGCCCTGCTTTTTCGTCATTACTTAAACCAATAACCGGATAAACGCTAGTCTCTTCAAGTGATACCGTGCTCTTTGAGGTCTATCATGTTCTCTTTGCTCAAGCCCAGTGTGCCTGTATAAACCTCCTCGTTTTGCTCCCCGAGGAGCGGTGCTCGCCGTATCTCAGGGGGAGTCTCGCTCATCTTAAAGGGGGCTCCGGGATATGTAAGGCGGCCCGCCATGGGATGGTCTATCTGCCGAAAGAAACCCCGTGCCTCATGTTGCGGGTCCCTCATCAGCTCATCGACCTGAAGTACCAGGGCGAAGGGGATCCGCCATTCCTGTCCGGAGTTGAAAACCTCCACACTATCACGTTTTTCCAGTTTGGTCTGGATTAATTCCTCCACCTCATCGGCATAATTATAGCGTAGAATAGATGCAAAACGGGGCTCCATCAACCGGGATTCCTCCACAAAGGCTGAGAAATGGTCCCAGTTTGCCCCCGCCTGTACATGGACAAAGCGGTCTTTTGCAGGCATTACCCATGATGGGCACTGAAGGTGATGGCGGGAGCCTGTTCGTCCTCTGACATAACCGCTGTAATGATACATAGTCAGCGAGGCCTCCAGTATAGAGGCCACCGCCTCCTGAAGGGATACATCGATGTGCTGCCCGTCGCCGGTCTCATCCCGAAAGTAGAGGGCGGAGAGGGTAGCTACAGCAGCATTGAGCCCGGCTTGAAATTCCGCCTGAGAGAGGGGGAGCTTAAGCGGCTCTCGTCCAGCTTCCCCGGTCAATCCCATTAAGCCACCCATTGCCTGAGCGACAATATCCGAGCCGTCCCAGTCCCTATATGGTCCCCACTGCCCAAAATAGGAGATGGAGGTCATTATCAAGGCGGGGTTGATCTTGGCCAATACCTCATAGTCGAGTCCCAGGCTGGCCATCACCCCGGGGCGAAAATTCTCTACAAGGATATCGGTCCCCTTCACCAGCCTCTTGAATATCTGGGAGCCGTCCTCACTCTCCAAGTTTAACGTGATACTTTTCTTGCCGGTATTGAGAAAGAGAAAAAGCCCGCTTTTCTCAATGTCAGGCTGGTCATTGGGGAAGGGCCCGGCGCAGCGGCTTGGATCACCCAGTGGAGGCTTTTCTACCTTGATCACCTCCGCCCCATAGTCGGCGAATAATTTTGTACAGTATGGTCCGGAGATATTCTCAGAGAGGTCTAGTACTACCAAGCTTGACAGCGCTTGATCGGGCAAATTGCCACCTTCTTTTATTCTTCGGGAGGGTTACATTGAAGCCCGTACAGCATAGTGGTCTGCGTTTCTCTATGCTAGCCTCTCAGGCTATCCAGTGCTACTTTCTGAGCCTCAAAGAGTCTCAGAATACCCCCTTGAGCCAGGGCTAGCAAAGAGTCTATATCCTCTTTCGAAAAGGGGCTTACTTCTGCTGTCCCTTGAACCTCTACAAACATTCCCTCACTGGTCATTACCACGTTGAAGTCAACTTCAGCCCAGGAGTCCTCGTCATAACAGAGATCGAGGAGTTGCTCTCCTCCGACAATGCCAACGCTGGTCGCTGCCACGGCACTTTTTATGGGAAGGGAGGGGATGAGACCCATTGCCACCAGGTTGTCCAGGGCATTGACCAGGGCCACATAGGAGCCGGTAATAGCCGCAGTCCTTGTACCGCCATCGGCGTGCAGTACATCGCAATCAACGACGAACGTTCGCTCACCTATAGCATTAAGATCGATAACCGCCCGCAGAGAGCGCCCGATGAGGCGCTGAATTTCATGAGATCTACCCCCGGCCCGGCCCACCTCCCGCGGTGTCCTGGTATTGGTGGATCGAGGGAGCATGGCGTATTCAGCCGTGATCCAACCTCTTCCCTCACCCCTGAGGAATGCGGGAACACGATCCTCCACAGTCACGGCGCAGATCACCCTGGTCTGTCCCAGCTCAATGAGTGTCGAGCCCTCTGCATGGGGTTGAAAGCCGGGGCTGATCCTAACCGGGCGAAGCTCATCGTTGGCTCGATTATCTTTTCTAAGCAATTACGTTACCTCACAATTTTAGTAGTGCCTCATAATAGTCGGAGAAGCGAAGAATACTTTGTTAATTTTCAGGATGTAAATTGGAGACGCTTCACCTGGTAATAGTTAGACCCTATTCCCGAATAGCATTAAGTATACCATCAGGTAGATTTGCTGGCAATGAAGCCTTCACTGCTGCTATAATTACATATAGGAGAAGGGGCAATTTGAGTAGCAACGACCGCACATCAGAGGAATTTTTTCAGGTGATAGCAGCGGAGATCCACCTTCGCCGCCTCACTGTCGATGAGGCCCTGTTAAGGCTTGACCGCTTTCTCAATGAGGTCTTTATGGCCGGTCTGCCCTGCGTAAGGGTGATTCATGGCAAGGGAACAGGGACGCTGCGTTATGTAGTGCGTGAGGAGCTGGGAAATAGCCCCCTTGTCAAATCCTTCAGGCCTGGGAGGATTGAAGAGGGGGGCAGTGGTGCTACTATAGTGGAGATGGCAAACCAATGACCAGGATCGTGGTGATATCCGATACACACGCTCAAAGCCTTGATGTGCTACCCCCAGAATTGTTAGCGGAACTGGCCGGAACTGATCTTGTGATTCACTGCGGAGACTTTACCAGCATCCACCTGCTTGCGGAGCTGCATCAGCGGGCGAAGCGCTTCATCGGCGTATACGGTAATATGGATCCGAAGGAGATTCGTGACGAGCTGCCCGATAAAACGGTTGTTGAAGTCGAAGGGAGACGAATTGGAGTCATTCACCCTTCCTGGGGTGGCCCGCCATGGGGGATCGAGGAGGATATAACCAGGGAGTTTGATCAAGTAGATCTTATTATATTTGGACACACCCACGATGTCTGCAACAGGAATATCGGCGGCGTAGTTTTTCTGAACCCCGGCCAGGCTTACCCATCCTTCAGAACCCCGGCCTCGGCGGGAGTTATAACCATTGGGCAAGGGGGGATGGAGGTGGAGGTGAAAACCTTCGCATAGCAATCACGATAAGAACGATAGAATATGATGTTGCAGTCAGACATGATTTGACAGCCATCTCAAAATATGATATGCTACCCCATCTGGTTCAAAGTAGGTTTTTCCCAACCTGTGTGGTTCCTCGTGAATTCCCACGGCCATGGATGACCAAGCTGAGACCAAGTCCTAAGGAAAGGAGGTTGTCCGTGGACTACGAAGACAAAACCCTAGAGTGTACAGACTGTAGCGTAAGCTTCACTTTCAGCGCTGATGAGCAGGCACTATTCGCGAGCCGGGGCTTCACCAATGAGCCCAAGCGTTGTGCTCAATGCCGAGTGACTAGAAGGCAACAGCGCAACAATGATGGCTACGGCAATAGTGGGCGGAGGGAAATGCATCCGGCTGTTTGTGCCAGTTGTGGTATAGACACGCAGGTACCTTTCGAGCCCAGGCAGGAGCGACCCGTTTACTGTAGCGAGTGCTATACAAAAGTCAGGCAAGAGCAGAGCGGCTAAGCAGGGAAATACAGTAGAAGACAGAAGAGGGTACTGGGATTGTACCCTCTTCTCTTTTTCTTATAGGTGGATGACAGTAGGCAGTACGAATTATTCAGAGCCTAGCTGTCAACGCAGTGGGGCGCCACGCTCTATGGATTCACGCCCGGAATCCGGCTTAGACGCCACCCTCGTACTTGAAGGAGACCTTTACCTTCGCGCGGTAGTTGGTGATCTTGCCGTTCTCGATCTGCATGTCAAGCTCTACGACTTCGGCGATGCGGAGGTCCCGAAGGCTCTTTGCTGCCATCGTTATCGCGTTAGCAGCGGCCTTCTCCCATGAGTCGGGGCTGGTACCCACCAGTGTGATGACCTTGTAGACGCTGTCTGCCATGATTCTCCTTTCATACCATTATGTGGGACTACTATATACACCCAAGGAGGGCGTTCTGTCAAGCCCCCTGTCTCCTTACTCTGCGAATCGAAAGAGAAGATTGCCCGACTCTTACCTTACCTGTCATTGCCCGACTTGATCGGGCAATCCAGAAACTAGCTTAGCATGTTACATGGATCATCCGGTCAATCTGGACGATGACTCCCAAAAAGTCGAACGCAAAGCTAAGCTGATTCGCCTGGATTATCACCCATCAGGCGATCCATTGAAGTTGAACTTACGGACTGACCTGGCACCCAGATTATCAATTTATCGCTCCGTTTCCACCCACAACCTCTCGCCATCGGTAGTGAAGGTGATGGTACCCCGCTCTGAGGTGAGGTAGGTATTATTCTCACCAACCTTCTCGGTGAGCCTGGCCATGACATCGTCGCTAGGGTGGCCGAAGCGGTTGTCCGCGCCCGCCGAGATCACCGCCACCTTTGGGTCTACGACGGCGAGAAAGATTTCAGATGTCGATGTGCTTGAGCCATGATGGCTCACCTGAAGCACAGTGCTCTTCAGCTCCACCCTCTCACAGACAAGATAAAGCTCTCCATCTCCATAAAGGTCAGCGGTGAGCAGGAAGCTGACCTCCCCCATCTTCAAGTGTAGCACCACCCCGTTGTTGTCGATGTCCGACTCTGTACCTTCAAGAAAATCCAGCGGCGGATTAAGCACCTCAAGGGTTGCCCCGCCACCGAGGTCGATTCTCTGCCCAGCCTGAGCTCGGTCATGCTTGATCCCCTTTTCTTCGATTACGCTGAACCACTCGGAGTATGCATTCGACATATATTCGATACCTTCTGGATAAAGCACCTGCTCGACCCGGTAGCGACGGAGCACCTCTACAAAACCGGTGACATGGTCATCGTGGGCATGGGTGAGCACAACCATATCGATCGTCCGCTCCCAAAATGGCAGGGTATCGCCTAGCTCAAGACATAGCTTTTCCGAGCTGGGCCCGCCATCAATGAGGATATATTGACCAGATGGGGTGGAAATTAAAATGGAATCTCCTTGTCCAACATCGAGGAAGCTAACGCTGAGCTTATCGCTTTCGGGGACGGCCACTACAGCAGCCCATGTCAGGATAGCGATGATAAGGAGCGGGATGAGGACCAGATTTGTGAATACAGCCAGACCCATATTACATCCATCCTGCTGACTTCAAGGGAAGACCAGGGCATCCTGGCAAAGCCCTGAACCACTACGATCATATATTCCAGGAAGAGCCAATCGATCCACCCTATGACCTGAGCGAAGGGCAGGAATATTAGACCGGTAAAACCAACCAGTGCGGAGAACACGATAATGGCTGGCAGTGCGGGCAAGATGAGGAAAGTGGCGGGAAGGCCAACGAGGGACACATATCCAAAGTAGTAGACTATAAGGGGCAGGGTGGCGAGGATTGCCCCCAGGCTGTAAGCGAAGCTATCGACCACGATAGTTGGCGCTCTGGTCGTCCTCCCCCACTGCTGAAAGGTTGGGGTCAGAAGGATGAGCCCGAGCACTGCAGCGAAGCTCATTTGAAAGCTTACCTGCCAAAGGATTTGGGGATCGATTGCCACCATTATCGCTGCGGCGAAGGCGAGGGCGGTGATACCATTTCGCTGTCGACCTAGATAGGTGCCGAAGAGAAAGAGGCTGACCATGATGGCAGCTCGCATCACCGATGGTGACATCCCGGCGAGGACGGCATAGCCCCATAGGGTGCCAAGGGTCAATATGAAATATGTCGGCCTCCTTCTGCCGAAGAGCCATACCGCAATGCTGAGCAGGATAGCACTGACAATCGCCATGTGAAGGCCGGATATAGCGAGTAGATGTGCTGTCCCCGAGTCTCGAAAATCCTCGAATAAGGATGATGGTATATTATGTCGCAGCCCGAGGAGGATGCCCTGAGCCAGCGAGCCTTGAGGCTCTGGCAGCGAGGCTCCCAGCACCTCCCCCATTTGATGCCTGAACGAGTAGATCGCCTGAAACGGCTGTTGTCCCTGCCCGCTTCCCTGACGCTCAATATCGGGGTAATACATTGTGGAGTAGATGCCCTGGTGGACGAGATAGGCACCGTAGTCGAAACCGTTGAGATCATCTGGTGGCTTCTCCATCTCCCCCGTTATTACAAGCAAGTCACCGTATTCGTAAAGGGGATACCTGGTGGTGCGTATCAGGAGGGTTCCCGCAATCTCCTGCCCGTTTATCTCCCTCGCCGAGAGGACGAGCTTGGTCGATGAATCTACAGGCTCAGGCTCATCAACTACCACCCCCGTTATCGACACAGTCCCTTTGCCAATATAAGACTGCAGTGCGTCGCCTGTGGAGACTGTACCGTATCTGAGTGCGCCGCAGAGGAAGAGGGCTATGCAGATCCCACCCAGGAGCACGGGCCGATTTTTTCGCCAGAGGATAGAGATAAGGAGGGCTGAAGCTATGATGGGCAAAGCGACAGTAATTGGCAGTTGGAGATAGGAGCCGAAATAAATGCCGATGATAAGGGCTAAACTTAGATAAACCAGCGTCATTGCTACTAAAATAGAGCCCTAGTATGTCTGGACGAACTCTTCGTCCATGTCATTCCTGCGCAGACGGGAATCCAGACATAGGCGGTACAAACATGCACCATTTTTATCTTCGGTGATGCCTATTTAAATAGGCATATTGGATTATATTTATACGATTTTCGTTATTCAACAGTAATAAATTTTTTCACCCCATCGTATTTTGCCTCTCCGATGCCCGATACCAATAACAGTTCCTCGATCATCATAAAGGAGCCGTTCTCCTCGCGGTATTGGACGATATTTTGCGCTAGTGTGGTTCCTATTCCAGGCAGAGCATCGAGGAGCCAGTCTGGAGCGCGGTTGATACTAATCAACTGCGGTGCTACACTCTTCCCATTTTCGTATATGTACAGTTTAGCTGTAACCGGGTTAGTATTGCTGTTGGAGCCGCCTGCCTTTGAAAGGACGTCTCGAATTTTGTTGTCCTGTTCAAGCGAGTACCACCCGGGATTCTCCACTGCTCCGTCTACGTAGATCTCCCACTCTGTAGTTGAGGCAGAAACAGGCGTGGTGAGTATGATCTCCAGGGACTCTTTCGACCAGGGCTGCTGCTGGAAAAGGAAGATGCCTCCAACAATGATGAGTGCAATGAGTGAAAGAGCAATGAGCATTCTATAATTTGTGAGCCGTTTCATAGTTTTACTCTCCTAAATAGAAAATGGATCGCCGAATAGTGCACTGCCAACCCTAAGCTCCTTATTGCGGTTGTATTTGTTACTTATTGAATGTAGATAATACCCGTATAGTCATTTAGTATGCTGGCTAACGTTTCTATTGTTATGCAAATGGAGAGAACATTATATGAATTTGCTACAGCGACTGCGTTATTAGCTGATATGGAAACCATTCCTTTCCTCGACCCGTCTGTGCTCTGTAGTTCCAAATCCGGATTATTAAACCGGCGGGCTATTGAAAACGGGCGTAGAAGTCAGCTTCCAGCGGTTAGCCCGCCGTCTATGTAGATGTTCTGCCCAGTTACGAAATTGGAGGCATCCGAAGCCAGGTAAACGGTAAGAAGACCTATCTCTCTTGGTGTAGCAGCTCTACCAAGCGGGATACGTGCCATCTCTTTTTGTCTGTATTCTTCGCTCTTTTCCAGCATAATTTTGGCCCCCTCGGTTAGCGTCCATGTAGGGCCGATGGCATTAACATTGATGTTATAGGGAGCCCATTCCAGGGCTAGCGTCTCGGTGAATCTCGCCGCTGCCGCTTTGCTTACACAATAAAGGCTATTATGGTCAAAGGAGCCAACTGCAACTGCGGAGGTAATGATAATGATTTTACCCTTTCGTTGCTCGATCATGTGAGGGCCTACAGCCCTTGCGCATAGCAGGATAGCTTTCAGGTTGAGGTCCAGTACGTTATCCCAGTCATCATCGGATATCGGGCGTATGTTATGATCAGCCAGAGGTATTACTACCCTCCTCGCGCCTTTGCCAGCATTATTAACCAGGATATCGATTTTACCAAATTGCGAAATGGCCTCGCTAACCATCCGCTGCACCTGGTTTTCTTTGGTTAAATCGGTTGTGACAGCGAGGCATCGTCGCCCGAGAACTCGAATCTCGCTTGCAGTTTGCTCGTTTTCTTCCGTACTGCGGTCTCCTGAGACAATATCGGCACCTGCTTCGGCCAGAGTTAGGGCAATTCCTTTGCCTATACCACGGGCCGCACCGGTAACGATGGCAACCTTGCCCTCGATACTATATTCCTTGAGCATGTTACTATACCTCCGTCTATTTCAGTGAGAGTTAATTATCAGGATTACCTATACCCCGCCGAAGGGTACCCTGTCAACCCCACGTAGTTGCAGAACAGTTTTTGTTGTGATAAACTTGCCACACTCTAGCCAGTGATAGGTTGATTTGGAGGTGTATAAATGGAAGAGAAATGGATTCGGGACCCCCTCTCTGCCATGTTGGCCGGGGTAGCCATAGTAGGCTTCGGTTTATATGCAGTGTTTGCTGCGGCAGGGGTTGCCCAATGGAGTGAATGGTGGGCCTACCTGCTTATCTCTGTCGGTTTTGCTTTGGCCGTTGAATTGCCGATAAGGATGATCAGACGAAGCTACCGGTTATCTGGCCTGATATTCACCAGACTGCTTATCGGTAGTTTCTTCATACTAATCGGCATTGGTGGCATTTTGGGCTTTGGAGAGTGGTGGTTGGCATTAACCATTATTGCTTTCGGTTGTACTATACTGACATTCGGTCTATGGTGGTGGTTGGGTCTGGGGCGGCGGTAGGGTAAACTTTTTAAATTCAAGAAAACACAACCTTTCTAGCGGTGGCTGCCCGGAGTTTTTATCCTGCTACCCTCTAAAACCGATAAAACCGAATGGAACCCCTGTTTGCCTGCCTCCAGATATAACTCTTATCCAATCAGCACTTGTCTTCATGAACTTCGCTGGTTTATAATTCTCATAGCTCTGATTTAAGGAGAGATATATGTCGTCTTATGCTTTTTTCAATGGAAAGTTGGTTCCCCTCTCTGAGGCCAAGATAGGGATAATGACTCATGCTTTCAACTACGGCACCGCTTGCTTCGAGGGGATTCGGGGTAACTGGAACGGGGAGCAGGGGCAGATGTATATATTTCGGCTGCGCGAGCACTTCGATAGGCTGACTGAGAGCTGTCGTGTGCTCCAGATCGAAATCCCTCACACAATGGATGAGCTCATCGCCGTCACACTAGAGCTGGTCCAGCGGTGTGGCTATCGTGAGGATACTTATATTCGCCCTATGGCCTATAAAAGCTCCGAACAGGTGGGGGTAAGGCTTCATAACCTGGAGGCCAGCTTCCTTATCTTCGCTATGCCCTTCGGCCCCTATCTCGATATTACAAAGGGGGCGAAATGTTGCATTTCTTCATGGCGGCGCGTCGATAGTAACATGATCCCGATACGGGCCAAGATAAACGGGCTTTATGTGAACAGTGCGCTGGCAAAGACAGAGGCGGCGGAGAAAGGCTTCGATGAGGCTATCCTGCTCACCCACGATGGGCACGTCTCCGAAGGAAGCGGAGAGAATCTTTTCCTGGTGATCGATGGTCAGCTGGTCACACCGCCGATTTCAGATAACATTCTCATCGGCATCACCCGTGACACAGTGATGACACTGGCGAAGAATGAGCTGGGCATCGGTACCATCGAGCGGTCAATCGACCCCGGCGAGCTATACACTGCTGAAGAGTGCTTCCTCACCGGCACGGCTGCGCATGTTACGCCGGTTATACAGATCGACGACAGCAGTGTGGGATCAGGCGAAGTGGGCAGTATCACTAAAAAGCTCCAGGATCTGTACTTCGATGTAATCCTGGGCAAGAATAAGAAATACCTCGATTGGTGTACACCTGTCTATAAGCTGGTCAAGGCGTAAGCAGAAGTCGGACAAAGCAGATGCTCAGGGAGCCCCATCCTGGTTGTAAGAATGGGCTATCTAATCTGTTTTAACCTCACATCCGGTAGTAGACTCAGCGATTTAATGCTTCTCAGGATGCTGCCTGCCGGCTTGCTTTTTTCGCTTTATTCATCGTCGGTGCCTACTTGTGGTTTTTCACCACCAGATACATGTATCCTGAGTGTCAGGTCAATGTAAAACCAATGAGGAACTATGAATTCACGGTATACACCGAGCACTGAGTTTTCCTTAATAGTGCCTACATATTGCGAGAGTCAGAATATTGCTATATTAGTCGAGAGGGTGCACCAATCGTTGTCTAGCTACAGCTATGAGCTCGTAGTGGTTGATGATAATAGTCCGGATGGAACCTCAGAGATTGCCAATAGTCTTTCTCAACAGTATCCAGTTAGAGTAATAACCAGGAGAAATGAGAGGGGCCTGGCTTCAGCGGTAGTTGAAGGATTTAAGCAGGCCAGGGGAGAGATTCTGGGCGTAATAGATGCCGATTTACAGCATCCGCCGGAGGTGATACCTGAACTCCTAGAGACTGTAATGAGCGGAGCGGATGTTGTTATCGCCAGTCGATACGTTGAGGGTGGTGGCAGTGAGGGGTGGAGCGCGAGCAGGAAGATTATATCGAAAGGCTCTAAGCTATTGGCACAAGTCCTCTTATCCTCGGCTAGAGGGATCAAAGACCCCTTGTCAGGTTTCTTTCTCCTGAGAAGAGAGGTAATCGATGGTGTGGAGCTGAGTCCAACTGGATATAAAATCCTTCTGGAGGTACTTGTCAAAGGGAAAGCCAGAGAGATAGCGGAGGTCCCATATATCTTCAGGGTGAGGGAAAGGGGGACAAGCAATCTAACCAGTGGAGAGGGGATACGTTATCTAAAACACCTTACCCGTTTGACAGGGCTACAAGAGGGGGCGATTAGATTCCTTAAGTTTGGTTTGGTTGGGTTAAGCGGTGTTTTGGTCAATGAAGGCCTGCTGTGGCTGTTAACAGAGAATTTGGGACTTTATTATTTGCTCTCCGCTGCCATTGCCGTTGAGACAGCGATCATTACCAATTTTATTTTAAATGATATTTGGACCTTCAGGGACAGACGAACTCCCGGTAATAGATCGCTTCTGGGGCGTGGATTGAAGTTTAACCTGGTGAGCCTGGGTGGCTTGGGTATTAATATTGCGATTCTATGGACGGTTACCGAGGTCGTAGGGATAAGCTACCTCATCTCCAACCTCATTGGTATTGCGGGAGCTACTCTGTGGAACTATACGATTAATACATTATGGACCTGGAGGGCCAAACCTTCTAGCGAGCCCATCTCAGGGAGTTGAGCGTTGTGACCGTCTTTCACCGTAAGGCAATGCGCCAGATTGTAAAGGCATAGATAATGGAATTAGATTACTTCTTGTTTGTATTTATGGTTTCCCTTGGTGTCTTTCAGTTAATGGCGTCGTGGGTCAAGCTCGATGGCATCTCATTTTTCCCCAGAAGATATCTGGGGTATATATTCGCTGTGGTGATGGTCAGCGGAGGATACGGGTGGTTCTTTGGGGTTGACCGCAACATTGCAGACACCGCCGGGGGCATTTCGGGTCCATTCCTCTTCGGCTACCTGTTTGGCGCCCTTTGCCTCGCCCTGGTGGTTACCCTGCTTTTCTCGTCAGCAGTCAGGGCACGATGGGGTAAACCGGACTCAGAGGGGGAACAAAGGGGCCTTGAGGTATTGAAGAGGATGACCTTTATCCAGGCTATCAGTAGAGATTTACGAAGGAACAGATAAATGATCTGGCTGGATGAGAAGCTATTCTTCCTCATAAACGGGCTGGCGGGCAAGTCAGAAGCCGCTGATTCGTTTATGAGACTTGTAGTGGGGGAGCAATTTATCCCGGTGGCGATGGTAATGGTGCTGGTTGCTATGTGGTTCTTGGGTAAAGATGCCCGGGGGCGTGAAAGAAATCAGCGAGCGGTATGGACTGCCCTTATCGGTGTGGGTTTCGCCAGTGCTGCCGTAGCTTTATCCAACCATTTTTTCGACCGCCCCCGTCCTTTTGACGATTTCCCCGAGATTTTGCCTATAGTAAATGGGCTTTTCTATCCGCCCACGGACTCATCCTTCCCGTCAAACTCAGCGGCGGTTGGCTTTGCTTTCGGTATGGGTGCCTGGTTTGGTAACCGAAAAGCAGCTTTGGTTATCTTTTTCCTGGCTATTTTGTGGACATTCGCCCGGGTCTACTGTGGCGTACACTATCCCCTGGACATAGTCGGTGGTGCGGTTATAGGTATCTTCTGTAGTTTTCTCGCTTTTGGATTTCTACGCCTTATCGAGCCTCTGGCTAAATGGTTTCTCGATATTATCAGATTACTCTATTTAGCATAGTTTTGTAACATTTATTCTTTGAACCCGCAGCTTAGCTACGGTTACGAAAGAAATTCATCGTATTACTTATTAGAGATTGCTGAAAAAGGGGTGCCCCGACTATATAGGAGTTGGGGGCCTGGGGGTGTCCCCCAGCTTTAAAAAGTCCCACAAGATTGGCGGTCATCGGGGCTGATTGAGACTATTTCAGCAGTATCTATAGTATTTATGAGGAGTTCCTGATTGCAAAAACCAGCTGAAACTGTAATAATACGTCGGTTGAAATTCGCGAAGGGAATAGGATGACAAGCATTATCGAGGTGGAGCACCTGGTAAAGAAATTCGGCGACCTGGTTGCGGTGGATGATGTAAGCTTTGACGTGGCGGAGGGGGAGATATTCGGCTTCCTTGGACCGAACGGCGCCGGTAAGACCACGACCATCAATATCCTGAGTACTCTGATGCGCCCCACAAAGGGCAAGGTTACATTATGCGGACACAACGTTGCACGCCGGCCGAACGAGGTGCGACGCTGCATCGGTATGGTTTTCCAGGACCCCAGCCTGGATATCAAGCTGACTGCGCTGCAGAATATGCAGTTCCACACCGGTGTTTACAGTGTGCCGCGAGATGTCGCTAAAGAGCGCATCAGGACGGTACTCGAAATGGTTGACCTATGGGAGCGGCGCAACGATACGGTACAGACATACTCCGGGGGGATGAGACGGAGGCTGGAGATCGGACGTGGCTTGCTGCATTACCCCAAGGTTTTGTTCCTCGACGAGCCGACCTTGGGCCTTGACCCCCAGACCCGCTTCCATATTTGGAACTATATTCTTGACCTAAGGAAACGTCTGAACATAACTGTTTTCCTCACTACCCATTACATGGACGAGGCCAACGTGGCCGACCGTATCGCTGTTATCGACCACGGCAAGATAATTGCACTGGACACCCCGGATGCACTTAAGCGGATGGTTGGCGGCGATGTTATTACCCTCAAAACAGATAACCCGGAGGCGGCCGTCGCCGAGCTCAAGGAGAAGCATAACATCGAGGCACAGCACGGTAGCGAAGGTATCTTTTTCGAGGTTCAGAACGGAGAGGAGTTTATCCCAACCCTGGTAAAAAACTTCAGAAGCGGCCTCTATAGTATTAGCATGCGCCGTCCCACCCTCGACGATGTGTTCATAAAGCTGACTGGCCGCGAGATACGTGAGGAAGGGGGTGGCGAGGCGGTGCTCATGAGGGCGTGGGCACAACGACAGGCCAGTGGAGGTAGAGGGTTTCATTGAAGGACAACCTGCATGGCGTATACATAATCTGGTACCGCGATATCCTGCGTTTCTGGCGGGACCGGGCGCGCATGTTGACCAGCATGGCCATGCCTATTCTGTACCTGGTCATCTTCGGCACCGGTATCGCTTCTTTCCTCGATCGGGGGGAGGACTTCGACTATATCGCGTTCATATACCCCGGTATCATCTGCATGGTGGTAGTGCTGGGCTCCATCATGTCTGGAATCACCGTAGTATTCGACCGCGAGTTCGGCTTTCTCAAAGAGGTACTGGTAGCCCCCATCAGCCGTACCGCAGTTGCAGTCGGCAAGGCGATGGGGGGCGCCACCATCGCCTCCGCGCAGGGCCTAATAATGCTGGTGTTTATACCTTTCGCCGACGTCCAGATGTCGGTAGCAAGCGGCTTCATGCTGGTGGGATTAATGATCGTCCTCGCCCTATCCCTTACTTCTATGGGTTTGTTCATTGCCTCCCGCATAAGGAGTATGGAAGCCTTTCAGGCGGTGATGCAGCTGCTCATGTTCCCACTGATTTTTATTTCTCCAGTGATGTTCCCTGTTGAAACGCTGCCCGGATGGCTGGCCACAATGGTCAAGCTCAACCCTGTGTCCTACGGGGTTGACGCCATACGCCAGGCGGTGATGGGGGTTGAAGCATCGGCACCATTCGGTATAGAGCTGTTCGGCTATCGCATGAGCATTGCTCTAGACGTAGCGGTGGTCGCCACCTTCGGCATCATCATGCTCATGCTGGCGATACGTTCTTTCCGCGTTCAGGAATAAATTTATGGATTCCGACTTAAAGAGTGTAAATTCTGGCCACCGGGAACTGCCGAGGCGGCAGGTGATTATCACCATGGCAGGCGTGATGCTGGCCCTTTTCTTCGCCTCGCTGGACCAGACGATTGTCGGCACTGCCCTGCCACGGATTATCACCGACCTTGGCGGGTTCGCACATTATACCTGGGTGGCCACAGCCTATATCATCACCTCCACAGTTACGCTGCTGATTGCCGGTAAGCTGAGCGATATGTACGGCCGCAAGTGGTTTCTTGTCGGCGGTATAGCTGTTTTCATAGTGGGCTCCATACTCTGCGGCACCAGCCAGACGATGAATCAGCTCATCGGCTTCAGGGCGCTTCAGGGCGTAGGAGCGGGGGCCATAATGGGTATGGCCTTCATCACCGTCGGCGACCTTTTCCCGGCGGCCGAGCGCGGTAAATATGTGGGATTCCTGACAGGGGTGTTCGGCCTGTCATCCGTTATCGGACCGACTTTGGGCGGCTTTATAACCGACAATTTCTCCTGGAACTGGGTATTTTATATCAACATCCCTTTCGGTATCCTTATCATGATCCTATTTATATTCTTCTTCCCTCATATACGCCCCGAAATTCAGAAACACAGGGTTGATTATGGCGGAATAGCAACGCTTATACTTACCGTGGTACCGTTTATGTTGGCCCTGACCTGGGCCGGTGTTGAATATGAGTGGCTATCCTTCCCCATCGTTTTCCTGTTCGCTTTCTCAGCGGCTATGCTGCTCCTTTTTATAATAATCGAAAGCCGTGTCAAAGAACCCATACTGCCACTGTGGATCTTCAGGAACCGGGTGGTGAGCGTGGCATCGATTGTCACCTTCATATTGGGTTTTGGCATGTTCACCGGCATTATCTTCATACCGCTCTATTTCCAGGGGGTGCTGGGGTCATCCGCCACAGCCAGCGGCAGTTTCCTGACACCTATGATGCTGGGTCTGGTGGTGGGTAGTATTGTCTCCGGCCAGCTGCTTGCGCGCGCAGGGGGGCACTATCGGACCCAGGGCGCAGTCGGCATTATATTCATGGCTGTGGGCCTGTTTCTGCTATCCAGGATGACGGTCGATACCAGCTATGCGACGGCCATAATGAACATAATAATCATGGGCTTGGGGCTGGGCATCACAATGCCTGTGTACGTCATCGCGATTCAGAATGCAGTGCCCTATTCCATTATGGGAGTAGCCACATCTACGAACACCTTCTTCCGCTCTATCGGAGGTGCCGTAGGATTAGCTATCGCAGGATCCGTAATGAACAACCGCTTCGCAGATGATTTTACGGGGGGCCTCCCGCCCGAAATATCCGCAGTTATCCCCTCGGAGCAATTGTCCTCCCTTGCCGAAAACCCCCAGGCGCTGGTCAGCCCAGAGGCACAGGATCAACTGAGAGGCTTTTTCGAGAGCATGGGGTCTCAGGGCGCACAATTTTTTCAGCAGTTACTTTCAACGATGCGCGAGGCTCTTAACTCGGCTCTCACGGAGGTTTTCTTTGTTGCTTTTTGCGCTATCGCTGTAGCTTTTATAATCAATCTCTTTCTTAAGGAAATCCCATTGCGTAAGGATAAATAGCAGGTCCGATTAAGGTAACGATTAAAAGCGTAATATGGAGAGACCGCTGAGAGAGAGGTACAGGATGCTTTCTGCTGGGGGTGTCCACCAGCTTTAATAATCTCCAAGGTGTGAGATAAGAGGGTTAATTGAGTCTATTTCAGCATTCTCATAGAGAAAATCTAATAATCTCCAGATTGTGATGTGAATAGCGATAGCGGAACGAGTCTAGCGTCCCTGTAACAGCGACATGAACTCAGCGCGGGTGGCGGGGTTCTCGCGGAAAATTCCCCTCATTGCGGATGTTACGATTTTAGACCTTGGCTTCTTCACACCGCGCATAGTCATGCACATATGCTCCGCTTCTATGACCACCGCCACTCCGTTTGGCTTGAGAGCCTCGACCATTGCCTCCGCGATCTGGGTGGTCAGCCTCTCCTGAAGCTGGGGCCGCTTTGCCAGAATGTCCACCGCGCGGGCCACTTTAGAGGCCCCGGCGATTCGCCCCTTGGGGATGTAGCCTACATGCGCTAACCCGAAGAATGGGAGAAAGTGATGCTCGCACATGGAGTAGAAGGGGATGTCCTTGAGGATCACCATCTCGTGGTGACCCTCGTCAAAGCCCACGACGAGCGCATCCCTGGGATCCATATCGAGGCCGCTGAAAATGTCGGCGTACATATCGGCGATACGTTTCGGCGTGTCTTTAAGACCCTCCCGTGACGGGTTTTCACCGACGGCTTCGAGTATGGATGTAAATGCTTTCTTAATCCTGCCTTTATTGACCAATGTCCATTCCTTTCAGCGCTTCCCGTAGACCTTGCGGTCGAGATTTCGTATGTTGTCTTTCGCCGGGATGGTATAGAGCTCATTACCCATGAATAAGGCGGGCGAGACGCGCTCTAGGTTGAGCGCTTGCCCCTCTGTAAATAGTTCTTCCTCAAAGTGAGTAGCCAGTATTTCACCAACAACCCACACATGGTCGCCATAGGTTGTATGGTCTACCAGCTTGCACTCATAGCAGGCGTAGGCATCCCTTAGGATGGGCACCGATGTCTTTAGCGGCTTATCCTTTTCGATCCCCCACCTCTGGAACTTATCCACCTCCCTGCCAGAGATGCCGCCTACAGAGGCAACGAGTTCTGCTTTCTCAATAGGCATGAAGTTCACCCCAAATTCCTTAGCCTCCAGCATCAGCTCCATGGTGAACCTTTTCGGAGCGATGGAGACCCCGTACATGGGCGGATTTGCGGAGATGGAAGAGTGCCACGCTACGGCCATGGCATTGTCTTTTCCTGTTGCATGGACGGTAACTATGGTAGCCACCTTGGGGTAATGGTGAGAGAACTTTCCCGCGCCTTCTATGCTTACTTTAGCCATTGAGACCTCCTCGATTCTAGAATCATTCTAAGCCCAGGGCTTGCTCGATAGCGGAGAGCTCAGCGGGGAGCTCAACAGGAGGCGGCGCACATTGGATTGCAGTGTCCGGGTCCTTTAATCCGGCACCGGTGATAATGCAAACTACTTTTTTGTCCCTCAGGTTCATGCCCTGCCCTACCACCTTCAATAGACCGGCCACTGAGGCTGCCGAGGCCGGCTCACCGAAGATTCCCTCCTTCTGAGCAAGCAGGCGATAGGCGGAGAGGATCTCTTCGTCGGTGACCGAGTCGATGATGCCGCCTGACTCATCCCTGGCAGCGACCGCCCTCTTCCAGCTTGCCGGGTTGCCAATCCTGATAGCTGTCGCCACCGTCTCAGGGTGCTCAAAGACCCTCCCCTGGACAATAGGGGATGCCCCCTCAGCCTGAAAGCCCATCATTCGTGGCTTATTGATAGAGTGGCCGGACTGATGATACTCGGAATAGCCCTTCCAGTAGGCGGTGATATTCCCTGCGTTGCCCACCGGGATGAAGTGATAATCCGGGGCATCGCCCAGCGCATCTACGATCTCGAAGGCGCCTGTCTTCTGCCCTTCGATGCGATTAGGATTAACGGAATTAACAAGTGTGATGGGATGTCTCTCTGCAAGGGTGCGTACAATTGTCAGCGCCTGGTCGAAATTGCCGTCTATTGCTATGATCCTGGCCCCATAAATAAGGGCCTGGGACAGCTTCCCCTGGGCGATCTTTCCCTCGGGGATTATGACGATGGTCTGCAGGCCGAATCTCGCCCCGAAGGCAGCCGCCGAAGCGCTGGTATTGCCGGTGGAGGCGCAAATAATCGCCTTGCTACCTTCCTCCACTGCCTTGGCCACGGCTATAACCATCCCCCGGTCCTTGAAGGAGCCGGTGGGGTTGCACCCTTCAAGCTTGAAGTAAAGCTCGCATCCTATTTCACTCTCGATCTTCTGAGACCGAACCAGGGGCGTATCCCCCTCCCCCAGTGTAATAATCGGAGTCTTTGTGGTAATGGGGAGGAATTCTCCGTATCTTTCCAGAATACCTTTTTTCATTTTCTATTTTTCGCTAAGTTCAAAGTTGCCGGTTTGTTAGCCCTCAAGACGGCGATTGAATGTCAGTTGATACCCATCGATATCCTCGATGGCAAAGTCCCTGATGCCAAAGTGCTCATCCTTTATATCGTATACGATCTTAACGCTCTTACTCTTCAATTCAGCGTAATACTCATCAATGTCGCCATCGATTTCCATATACAGGTTCACACCGATTCCCAGCTTATCATCGCTGCCAATACCCATATTTTTAGTCAGTATAAACATCATCACCATACCGTCCTTTGAAAGATCGGCATATTCAGGGTTGCTTTCGTCGGGGAAAATCATCCCTGTCTCGAATCCAAGAATATTCTTATAGAATTCGATCGTCTCTTTCACATTCCGTACCGCCAGCAGGGGGGATAGATAGCCCATTTTTTCGTCCTTTCAAATAATTTACATAATGATATACAGAACCTAATCGGCTGACCTGTTATATTGCCATGGATATGGCCCTTTAGTCCTCCACACGGACGAAGTTCGAGATCTCCCGCACCACATCGAGGTGTTCGATCTCCCTCATCGCCTGCTGCATTGCCTGCTCTTTTGCCGGATAGGTCATGAGCACGATCTCCGCTACATCGGCGGAGATATCGCTCTCCTTCTGAATTACTGATGAGATGCTGATGAGGTTGTCACCCATAACCCTTGAGATCTTGGCCAGCACGCCGTGACGATCTACTGTGCTCATCCTTAGATAATACCGGGTCTCGATCTCGGAGATGGGCTTGATCTTCTTCGTAGGGTCAAGACGCAACATGGGGGTGATACTTACTCCATGGCTGATTCGCTGTGCCACATCGATTACATCGGCGATTACGGCGCTCGAGGTCGGGGCAGGGCCCGCCCCCTGGCCGTAGAACAGCAATCGCCCTACCAGGTCGCCCTCTACCTGTACCGCATTATTCACGCCATCAACCTTGGCCAGGAGTAGGTCTTGGGGAAGGAAAACGGGATGGACGCGCGCTTCAATGGCGCCATCCTGTTCTTTTGCGATAGCGAGGAGCTTTATCTCATAGCCCAGCTCTTTTGCGTAGCGGAAGTCGCGGGATGAGAGGCGGGAAATACCCTCCCGATAGATGTCATCGGGGTGCACCTCGACACGAAAGGCTAAAGTGGTGAGTATAACGAGCTTATAGACGGCGTCTATCCCCTCGATATCGTTTATCGGGTCAGCTTCAGCGTAGCCTAGATCCTGAGCCTGCTTCAGGGCTGATGAAAAATCGACCCCCGCTGAGGCCATCATGGTCAGGATATAGTTGGTTGTTCCATTGATAATGGCATAAATAGTTCTGATCTCATTGGCTAAAAGGTTTTGCTTGAATGGGGCGATCAAGGGGATGCCTCCCCCCACACTGGCCTCGTAGAGGATATCCACTCCCTTGTCTTTCGCCAGAGATAGGAACTCGGGGAAGTGCTTTGCCATCACCTCCTTATTGGAAGTGACTACATATTTCCCCCTTCCCAGGGCGTCGTTGATAAGTTCCATGGCAGGGTGCTCACCGCCGAGGACCTCGATTACTATATCGATCTCCGGGTCGGCGATGACCTCTGCCGGATCGGTGGTAAAGAGATCGGGGTTTATCTGTGAAGCGCGCGTCTTAGCGAGGTCTTTCTCCGCTATCTTCAGCAGGCGTAGCGGGCAGCCAACCTGGGTATCGAGAGCCTCCGCTCGCCCTGTTAGCGCTCGGGCTACACCTCCGCCTACAACACCCAGCCCGAGAAGACCAACCCCTATGCTCTCCTTTTTACCCAATTGTCGTCTACTCCGACTAATTAATTTTGTCCAGGGCCCATACATACAGGTCCTGCAAATTTTCTATATATCCTGGGTTTTCCAGATCGTACTTGGGGTTGCGTTCCACCTTGATCTCCCACTCATCCGCCATCCAGCTAGAAATTGCGTTGACTGCTAGCTGATTTCTTGTGGCCTCGTCGATTGCTTTATCCTCTTCATGCCCCAGAACCCTGATAATATACCAGCCCTCATCGGTGCCAAACGGCGTGACGGTACCAAGTTCAATGTCAGGGTTGAACGCGACATCGTCGAATTCCTGGCTGGCTATCCCCCGGGGCAGCCAGCCTATATCGCCGCCCCCTAACTTAGCAGCGATAGAGGTGAAATCTTCTCCCGCAGATAGGTTACCCATAACCTCCATTGCCTCCTCCTCGGTGGCTACCGAGATTGCCTCCACATGAACCTGCTCGGCGGATTGGGGAACCTGATCTAAGAAATGCTCACTCACCTCTGTTTGTATTAGTCCTGTCTTCACTACCTCCCGGTATTCCTCATCCGTAAGCCCCGTAGCACTGAGCACTTCTTTGTAGCGTTCTTCGAACTCCTCATCGGTAAGCGGTTCTCCATTCTCTTCCAGCAAGCGTCTGATCTCTTGGGTGACCTCATCGTCGGTGACGCTTATGTTGAAACCTGCTGATCCCTGCCATAAAAGCTCGATATTCTCCATGTTTTCCAATGTTAGCTGGGCGGGATTGGCAGATTCTTGTGAAGGGGGATATAGGCGCAGCGTCCTAGCATAGTCATTACTATTAAAATCCCTATCCCCTACCGTGGTGACCCACTCGCTTCCCGGGGCGATGCTAGTTGCATAGAACCCATAGCTGATGAGTGCTGCAATGACGATAAGAACAGACATACCGATGGCGGCAACGATCCGTCGCCTTCGTCTCTCCTGCTGCCATCGTGCGAGACGACGTTTTGTCGGCCCGTGTTTTATCGGAGACTTCTCTTTTTTCGCCATTTTTAATAACAAAGCCCTCTCGGGGGCTTTACAGGTTATTGGTTGGAGGTTTCACGTGGGAAAAGCGTTTAGTCCTGTAAACTCCTGCTGCTGATAACCGGGCGAATATGTTCTGGGGTAAAGGGGAGCATCGCGAGATGCCGCGCCCGTTTTATTGCCATCGCTAAAGCACGCTGGTGCTTAGCACAGGTGCCAGTGCGGCGACGAGGCTCGATCTTGCCCCGGTCTGAGATATAGCGGCGGAGCATAGCTGGATCCTTATACTCGATAGTTTCTACATGAGCAACACAGAAGGAGCACACCTTGCGCTTCGGGATAAACCTCCTGCCCCCGCCCGGTTTTCTTCCTTGTGACGACTTTCCTTTAGCTGACTTTACTGGCCTTCTTCCAGGCATTATTTATTCCTCTCTAGCTATTTTAGAAAGGGAGCTCCTCTGGCTGTATATCTTCTGCTCCCCCCTCGGCATCCTCAGGAAGCGGAGCCGCTCCCGGGCGATCGAGAAAAATAACCGTGTTGGCCACAATCTCAGTATTGAAGCGCTTCTGACCGTCCTGCCCCTCCCAGTTACGTGTTCTCAGCCTTCCCTCAACGTAGGCCCGACGACCCTTGGCAAGAAACTGGTTACATGTCTCTGCCAGCTTGCCCCAGGTAGTCACAGTAAACCACTCTGTCTCCTGCTGTTTCTCCCCTTCGGAGGTGGTGTATGTCCGCGTGCTGGCTATACGAAATGAGGTTACCTGGTTGCCGTTAGGAGTGAAGCGCATCTCAGGGTCAGTGCCCAGGTTACCAATAACCATTACCTTATTAAGACTCGCCATGTCTCAACTCCTTTCCTAGTCACTCAACCTGACTAACAGGTGGCGCAGGATCTCCTCCGAGAGTTCTAGACTTGACTCAAGCTCTGCAGTGAGATTAGGATCCATTTTAAAAATGGTGAGCACATAATTCCCTTCATTATGGTTTTTTATCGGGTAAGCAAGCCTTTTTCTGCCCCATGGTTTCACTTCGGTAATGGAACCACCCCGTTCAGTAATGAACTGGCTCACCTTCTTCTCCAGGGTAGCGGTTACCTCGTCATCGGCAACCGAAGGGCTAATTACTACGGTGAGTTCATAGTCTCGCAATCCATTACCTCCAGACTTTGTACAAGCTCAATAATTACAAATTGGATTATAACATGAAAAGGCTGTAGTAACAACTAACCAATCCCGGGCACCGGGAAACGACGGGATATATCTTCCACTGCTCGACGCACTTCCTCATAGATTTGCTCATCACCTATATTGGCGAGCACTTTAATAATGAGTTGAGCAATGTGCCTTATCTCGTCGGGACCAAAACCGCGGGTGGTGACTGCGGGGGTGCCCAGTCGAATACCGCTGGTAAGCTGGGGAGGACGGCTGTCGAAGGGGATAGCATTACGATTCACCGTGATCCACACGGAGTCCAGTGCTTCCTCGGCTTGCTTTCCGGTTATCTCTAGAGAGGAAAGGTCGATTAGCAGAAGATGATTCTCCGTACCTCCTGAAACGAGGCGTAGACCATCCTTCTGAAGCTCGTCACCCAGGATGCGAGCGTTCTCTACTACCGCGTGCTGATAGCTGATGAAATCGGAAGTCATAGCTTCGCCAAAGGCCACTGCCTTTGCGGCAATAACGTGCATTAAAGGACCGCCCTGAGTGCCGGGGAAGATTGCCTCATCGAGTCGGGAAGCAAACTGCGCCTTAGATAAGACGAAGCCACCGCGCGGCCCCCGCAGCGTCTTATGGGTGGTGGAGGTGACGATATCAGCGTGGAGAATGGGTGAGGGGTGCACCCCGGCGGCGATCAGCCCCGCTATGTGAGCCATGTCCACTAAGAGATATGCCCCGGCAATGTCGGCGATCTGGCGGAACCGCTCAAAGTCGATAATCCTGGGATAGGCACTGGCGCCTGCAACGATAAGCTTGGGTCGGTGCTCCCGGGCAATCCGCTCTATCTCATCGTAGTCCAATCGCTCGGTTTCTTGGCTTACACCATAGCTGATAAAGCGATAAAGCTTGCCGGAGAAATTAACTGCGCTCCCGTGGGTAAGGTGCCCCCCGTGGGCTAAACTCATTGCCAGCACAGTATCTCCGGGGTCGATCAGGGTGAAATATGCCGCCATGTTTGCCTGGGTGCCACTGTGAGGTTGGACATTGGCATGCTCAGCCTTAAAAAGTAACTTGGCCCGTTCCCTCGACAGCTCCTCAACTTTGTCAACAGCCTGGCAACCACCATAATAGCGGCGATTCGGATAGCCCTCGGCGTATTTGTCGGTGAGCACTGACCCTTGGACCTCCAGAACGGCCGGCGAAGCATGGTTCTCGGAGGCGATGAGCTCAATATTCCGTCGCTGGCGCTCCACCTCGCGGTGAATTGTTTGCCAAACCTCCGGATCGCTCTTTTCGACTGAGGTGTAGTGGTTGGTGAACTGTTTATTCATATTTTTTCCTCTATAGCGTATATAGGGTAGGGACGCATCATCTCCTGACGGACGATAGTTTATTTTACCATCCTTTCCCTGTCAATAACATCCTATTTCCTGGCCGGGCTAACTCGATGAGGGCGAGTAAACCGCCCGAGACCAGTGAATGCCCCCCAAGGATGACCGGAATTGGAGACTCCATAGCCTGTTGTGTGAATTCACGGACAAAGGGGTTATTTATCTTTGCATACTGTCCCAGGTCGGAGTAGAAGCGGTCTGCTGTAGTAAGATTTAATCCAAAGTGAGTGAAGAGCACTCTGGTATCAATAAAAGCGGCGTTACCTAACCGGGCTAGTGTTTTAAAGAAGCGCTCCGTGCCTACCTGCTCCAGATAGAAGCCTAGAATAGTGCATACCTCACCGCGCCTGTCGCGTTCATCGGCGCGCAGACTTCTCTCTTCGGCGAGCATGCGTACCCGACAAGATGTCTCACTTTCCAGTTGGGACCAGACATGACTGCCCACACGCCCGGCTATGAGGATCTGGGCATCTTCGTCGGTGAAGAGGCGCACCGCACGTTCCAGGTGAGAGGTATCCAGTTCAAGCCCTTCAAGATATGCCCTGGTGTTGCTACCGATCCCCGGGTGAAGCTTAAGGACGAATAGGTCGGTGGGCGTGTCTACATCGAACTGATAGTGGGCGGTATGTGGCAGACAGACCTCATGTAAGCCGGCTTGCCGTACCAGAAGCTGTGCCAGGGGATTATCGGTCGTGGGAAGCTCGATATCCCCGATGGCCTTCCCTGGGGTGAAAGCGACCATGTCGGCGGAATAATGATTGTTAGTAATCACCGCATTCTCTAATGAGGATAGCTGAATGCCGAGTTCCCTTAGTTCATCTGAAGAGAGGAGGGGAATACTGCCCCCGCCTATATAGAAGGGCGTTTCAATATCGTATTTGTCAATAATCTCTTTGAGCCTTTTACCGAAATGAAATGGGTGCCCACTCTGCTCTACCACCACGGAGGGATCGAGCTGGTCTCCATCGGTGACCAGGATCACCCTATCGAAGATGCCGGCCTGATGTATCCGCTCTATGGTATCCCGGGCGATGGCACGGTGGCAACCGGCGACCATCTCTGCGACCGGACTGCCCGCGATACCACCGAGGAAAATGATTACATATGCCTTTGTCATCCCTCAAACATCCCGCGCCATTGTCAAGCCCCATACCGAGATGGCACCTTCTGACTTCAGCGCAGCAGCGCAGGCGTTAAGAGTGGCACCTGAGGTACATACATCATCGATAAGGAGTATACGTTTCCCTACTACTCGTTGACCCCGGCAGGTAAAAGCACCGGCTACATTGCTGTGGCGGTCCTGGGCGCTGTTGGTTTTCGTTTGAGCAGGTGTATTCCTAGCGCGGAGGAGCGCCCCTTCAACGACGGGCAACGAGACAAGCCTACTCAATTCCCTGGATAGCAGGGAGGACTGATTATAGCCACGTTCCCGAAGGCGACGGGGGTGAAGGGGTACCGGGACTAAGGTATCAGCAGGCAAAGAATGTGAGTTAATATATGTCCCCATTAGCTGAGCGAGTGGTACCGCGAGCGCTTTCACATTCTGATATTTAAATTGGAGGATCGCCTGGCGTACCAAGCCGTGATAAGGCGAGAGGGAGCGGATGCCATCGAATGTAAAGGGGTGTTTTTCACAGTCATAACAGATGGTGCCATAGGAAAGCGGTTTGCCGCACTTAGTGCACAGCGGAGAGAGGAGATAAGGCAGCGCTGATAGGCACGGGGTACACAGAAAGCTCCCGCTGTTCCCACAACCTACGCACCGCGGCGGGAAAAGGAGGTCAAGAACTCCCGTCTCGAGTTGCTTCAATGAAGAAATTAGGTTCACTGGAAGAAGTGAGCCTGCTTTCATAAATGTCGAGCAGTTATTTGAAAAGCCCTTTTAGCTAGCGAGCCTTAACGGTATGACCCACGCCACTAATGATGGGTTCGTTCAAATAAAGGTCGCCATTCCTGATTTTGAGGTTGAAGCCGCAATCAGGGTTGGTACAAACCCAAGCCTTGTAGTGTATCGGCGCCCCCTGACTACCAAAATCTGACAACGGGACTAAATCTCCAGTATTACACTTTAGGCATTTGGGGAAAACATTATTCTCCAAGAGCCACCTCCCATCCTAGAATCAATAATAGTATACATTAAAGATGAGACGGTTGGCAAGCCACTGTTATGCGGTGTCCAGGATATTAGCGGGACGTGACCGTTCGCCTGCTGTCCGCCATTATTACGAGGACTCCGACGTGTCGGGGGGCTTAATAATCTCAGTGATGTTTTGTTATGAAAAGTGTTGATTGAAGCGATACGCTGGCAATGATAAAAGGTGAGGTGAGTCGAATTCAGGGAGAATCTTCTCGTTGTAGCCTAACTGGACGAGATCAGCCGCTATGTAGTTTGATCGAGGCGAGGCGGTTGTATATGGCACCAGAAGGGGTAAGAGTGCTCTTCATCAGGTTGATTTGATCAATCTCCAATATAGGACCACCTTCAAATTCAGTCGCCGGTATAAGGCTCCCGATGCTGCTGCGCTCCATCGGGGTTGCCTGCTCGCGGAGTCGCCCAATGGTGAGGTGTGGGCTGAAAGAGCGTCCTTCAGGGGGGAAACCGAGGGGAGCTAGTGCCTGGTCTATATCCTGCTGCAGGGTAATAAGTGGCTTCACTTCCCCGGTTATGGCCACCCAGATAACACGGGGGCGCTGAAGATTGGGGAAGACACCCAGTTTGCCGAGCTGGAGTTTAAGAGGGGATAGACTCTCAGCCGACGGTGTGATTGCATCTATTATCCGGGGCACCTGATCCGGGGTAACATTCCCTAGAAATTTTAGGGTGAGGTGAATTCCTTTAGGATCAACCCACTTCACATATTTCGCCGAATGGTGCTCTTTCGATCGCAATTTGGCGATCAGCGAGGAGAGACTGGCTTTGATAGGATCGGATAGCTCGATGGCGATAAAGGCGCGAATGTTTTCCATTACAGACCAAAGAGCCTTCTGGCGTTCCCCCCTAAGATCGAAGCTTCGGCAACTTCTCCCATGTCAAGGGAAAGGAACTGCTTCAGAACCCGGCTTGGTAGCATCAGGGGGTAGTCGCTGCCGAAGAGTACTTTCTCTGTCCCTACGATCTGGGCGACATGTCTGAAGATCTCAGGCTTGTACAGATAGGGCGATGCCGAGCTATCAAAATAGACGTTTTTAAGAGCTTCTGCCACCTCGGGCATCAGGGCATAGAAGGGAAGCCCTCCCCCCCAATGGGCGCATATTATGGTTATATCGGGGAATCTGGCAATGAGCTTTTCGAGGACATCGGGGGTGATTTTCTGCTTACCCACATATTCATGTCCTACGGGCTCGGATGCGTGGACCGACACGATAAGGTGGTTTCGCCTCGCCACCTCGAAAACGGGATCCAATAGAACCTCATCACCCTTTTCCAGGCCGTGAAAATCAGGTCTCAGCTCCCCGATGCCACTGATCCCGCCGCGAATGCAACGCTCGAGCTCTGCAACGGCTACCTCCCCCGCATTTGGTGGAAGGGAACAGAAACCGGTCAGACGGTCAGGATAGCGGGACGTCGACTCCATAATATAGTCATTGGTCTCCTGGCATAGATCGAGGCTGCCCCAGTTGGCATTGAGTATGACGGAGCGATCGATGCCCTCTTCATCCATGATGGCTATAAGGTCTTCGCACGAGGCAATCTTCGCTGTGGGTTTAGCGTATATTCTATGTACTCTTCCCGGTGCTCGCTCATCCGTGGTGGAAAGATATGGGTGTGGCTATCAATAATCACCCTAGGATTTTACGGGAGATTTACCTTAAGGTCAAGAAAAGTTATGGACAGTGTAATTGCGCTGCTATATAATAGCCTGGTACAGCAACGGGATGTTTATTGCTTTCATCAACGGGAAAGCTCAACAATATTCCCGAGCTTGTATCCTCGGCATCGCACCTGGCAGCCGGGGTTGCTTCTTGTAAGGGGGTAGCACTCACCGGATCCATGGAGGAAATGAAGGAAAAAACGAGAACGCTGCGCCGCCACATTATCAACATGACGGAAAGGGCAGGCAGCGGGCACCCCGGAGGCTCCCTATCCGCAGTAGAGCTGGTAACTGCCCTTTACTTCCACGTGTTACGTCACGATCCACAGAATCCGCACTGGCCAGATCGCGACCGATTTGTGTTAAGCAAGGGCCACGCTGCGCCTGTTCTCTATGCCGCTCTGGCCGAGTCAGGATACTTCCCTGTTGCCGAGCTTCTAACCCTGAGGCAGATGGGCAGCCGTTTGCAGGGTCATACCCATATGCTCACTACTCCCGGCGTCGAGATGTCAGCGGGTGCATTGGGACAGGGCTTATCCTTCGGTATTGGCAACGCCCTCGCTGCTCGTCTCGATGGTCGGGATTATCGGGTATACGTTCTCCTCGGAGACGGAGAGTGTAACGAGGGGCAGGTATGGGAGGCGGCGATGGCTGCCGCTCACCACAAGCTGGATAACATGGTAGCTATAATTGACCGCAACCGACTGCAGATCGATGGCTGGTGCTGCGACGTGATGAATACCGAGCCCTTTCCTGAAAAGTGGCGCTCTTTCGGATGGCATACTATGGAGGTTGATGGACATGACCTGGATCAAATCATTGCTGCCCTTAGCGAGGCGAAAACAATAGAGGGCAAGCCCACTGCCATCATCGCCCACACCACTAAAGGAAAAGGGGTCAGCTTCATGGAGAACAAGGCCGAATTTCACGGCACGGCTCCCACATCAGAGCAGGCGGAGCAAGCACTTAGAGAGCTAGAGTAGAAAATGGCTGAGGAGATGTCTATCAGGAATGCCTACGGGAATGCCCTGGTCGAGCTGGGTAGGGAAAACGAGAATATCGTAGTGCTCGATGCCGATCTCTCCCGCTCAACGATGACCCACCTGTTTGCTAAGGAATTCCCCGACAGGTTCTTCGATTGTGGCGTCGCCGAGCAAAATATGATGGGCATTGCCGCCGGGCTAGCTGCATGCGGGAAGACGGTATTTGCCAGTACCTTTGCTGTGTTTGCCACTACAAGATGCTATGACCAGGTTAGGGTGTCAATTGCCCAGTCCCATCAAAACGTGAAGATCGTGGCCACGCATGGCGGCATTACCGTAGGGGAGGATGGCTGCTCCCACCACGCCATCGAAGATTTGGCTCTAATGTGCGCCCTCCCTGGCTTCACCGTTATCGTCCCCGCCGATGCTATCGAAGCAGACCAGGTAATAAGAGCGGCAGCAGCGACCCATGGCCCATTCTATATCAGGCTCGCTCGTCCTAAAATGCCTATCGTGTGTAGAGATCATTATAACTTTGTCATGGGCAAATCGGTGACCATGAGAGGGGGAGGGGATGCGACGGTTATCGCCATCGGTATCATGGTTGAACGGGCACTTCAGGCTGCTGATACGCTGGCGCGAGAGGGCATCGAATTGCGTGTTATCAACATGTCCACCCTCAAACCCCTTGATGAGAAAACGATAGTAAAGGCCGCCGAAGAGACGGGCGCTATCCTCACCGCCGAGGAGCATCTACAACATGGCGGGTTGGGGAGCAGGGTAGCTCTGGTAGTGGCGAAACAGCACCCGGTGCCCATGTCTTTTATGACAATAAAGGACGTATTTTCCTCTTCAGGAAAAGGTGAAGAACTCCTGGAAAAGCATGGGCTCACTGCCACAGGCGTAGTAGAAGAGGTACGCTCGCTGGTGGGGAGGAAGTCCTAGGGCCTGACCTGGCCGTTTCCCATAATGACCCACTTGTACGTCGTGAGCTCTTTTAAACCCATGGGACCACGTGCGTGAAACTTCTGGGTACTTATTCCCACCTCGGCTCCCAATCCGAACTGTCCGCCATCGGTAAAGCGGGTGCTGGCGTTGACGTATACGCAGGCGGCATCAACCTCCTCCAGGAAGCGATGGGCCGTAGAATAGTTTTCGGTAATGATGGCCTCGGAGTGCCCCGAGTTGTAGCGCGCGATATGTTCCATCGCCTCATCCACAGAGTCCACCACCTTTACTGCTGCAATTAGAGCTAGAAACTCCTTGCCCCAATCGGAATCGGTTGCAGGAAAAGCTTTGAAGTTCGATAGTATCTTTAACGCCCGCTCATCGCAGTGCATCTCCACTCTGGCCTTGGCCCACTCTGTAGCGATCATAGGGAGGTATCTCTCGGCTATTTCGCTGTGCACCAGCAGGCAGTCCAGGGCATTACAGACAGTGGGGCGCTGCACCTTGGCGTTAAAGGCGATAGCCACCGCCTTTTCCAGGTCAGCGGTGCGATCCACATATGTATGGCAGATGCCTACGCCGCTGGCGAGTACCGGCATGGCAGCATTCTCGGTAACAAGTGCGACAAGCTGTTCGCCGCCGCGCGGGATGATGAGGTCTATGTTTTCGTTCATCTTAAGCATGCGGCTCACCAGCTCCCTCTCGGGGGACTCAATGAACTGGATAGCATCGCCGGGAACCCCGCCTGCCTGAGCTGCTTCTTTAATCACCATAGCAAGGGCGCTATTAGAGCGCAGAGCCTCCTTGCCCCCGCGTAGGATAACAGCATTGCCCGATTTAAGACACAACGAGGATATATCAACGGTGACATTGGGGCGGCTTTCGAATATGACGCCGATAACCCCCAGCGGCACCCTCCTCTTCTCGATGCGCAGGCCATTTGGCAACACTTTGGCATCGAAGGCTTCGCCAACCGGATCAGGGAGCGAAGCGACGGTGCGCACATCGTCAGCCATCGACTGGAGGCGGCTGGAGTCGAGCACCAGGCGGTCGAGCATGGCATCATCCATGCTCGAGGCCTTGGCATCCCCACAGTCGAGGCGATTGGCATCGAGGATCTCACCCTCTCTCGTAATAAGGCTTTCAGCGATAGTGACAAGAGCCTTATTCTTTACCTCTGTAGGCAGATGAGCAAGCTTTCGTGAGGCTGCCTTAGCCGCTTTCGCTTTATTTTCCAACTCCTTGATGGCTGATTGCATTTCTTTCCCCCTTACAAAACCACCAAATTATTCCGGTGCACCACCTCGTCTCCATACCCATAGCCCAGTAAGCTCTCGATTCTGTTGGAGCGAGCACCCTTGATCACAGCAAGCTCCCGCGACGAATAGTTGGATATACCGCGGGCGATTTTTTCGCCCTTTTTACCTTTCTCGATAATAATGTCAACCGCATCTCCCCGTAAAAAATCACCATCCACCGCTTTGATGCCCGCAGGAAGCAGGCTCTTGTTCTGTTCCTTCAGCGCCACAACTGCCCCATCATCGACTACCAGACTCCCCTTTATGGCCAACCCGGTAAGCATCCAGCGTTTCCTGCTCTCCATCTTGCTGGCTGTGGGGGGGAAGAGAGTACCGATTGACTCGCCCTTAACCAGCCTCGAGAGAAGATCCTGCTCCTTACCATCGGCGATGATCACTGTGGCACCCGAGGCTGAAGCCAGCCGCGCTGCCTGAACCTTGGTCGCCATTCCACCAACTCCTCGCCCCCTTGTGCCGCCAGCCAGGTGCTCGATCCGCTTATCAATACAGTCCACGCGGGTGATAAGCTGAGCGCTGCGGTCGGTGGCCGGGTCCGCGGTGCATAGCCCGACGACATCGCAGAGGACCACTAAAAGGTCAGCATCCACCAGATTTGATACCATCCCGGAGAGATTATCGTTATCGCCAAATGCCGCCCCCTCAAGCTCGTACACCGATACCACATCGTTCTCATTGATGATAGGCACCACTCCCAGTTCCAGGAGCGCCAGTAAGGTATTGCGAGCGTTCAGATAGCCCAGGCGGTCGGAGAGGTTCGCCTTGGTTAAGAGGGCCTGGGCCACCGTAATGCCATGCCAGTCGAAGAGCTGCTCATAGGAATGCATCAGTGCGTTCTGCCCCACAGCAGCCATCACCTGGCGGGAGGGGATGTCCTTCCTCTCCTTAGCGAGCCTCAACTGTTGCCTCCCTGCGGCGACGGCTCCCGAGGAGACGATAATCACCTCCAAACCCTGCTGATGAAGCCGGACCACCTGCCCGACAAGGGTAGCCATCACCTCGAGGTCGAGGTGCTCGGTGCCTGCAGTGAGCAGGTTTGTGCCAAACTTGGCTACGATCCGCCTATATTCGCTCTTTTTGCCCTTGTTACCCATTGACTCTCTCTAGACTGCAATATTATAGCATATAGCCTGGTTTCAACGTAGGAATGGACAATATTTCATTGAGAGCGCAGCGCGGCAATCTTCACGTCCCCACGTTCCACTGTACCGCTAATGTACTGGGTGCATAGAGTATCCGTCCGTATTGATCTACACGGGGCGCTATGCTAGAATTCGGACAGGGCTAGCCAGCAGTGGCTAGCCCTTTAGGTGTTGCATAAGCTGATGAGTCACATTTGGACATCGTTTTTAGAAAGACCGCTGAAAAAGAGGTACAGGATACTTCCTGTTGGGTCTGGGGGTGTCCCCCTGCTTAAATAATCCCCCAAGATTGGGGGATTCGGGGGTTGATTGAAACTATTTCAGCAGTCTCTCAAAGCTGATGCATGCCTTCTCTAGGGATCGAGTGGAACGAAGGGACACAAAGACGGAAAGATGAATTTGAGTTGTTTGCTTCCTCTGATAGATGAGGTACCAGGATACTCTCAGCTCCTGGATGCGCTTATTCCCAAAAGTTCGAAAAATGGTGGTGAGGAGCAACAGATTGTAGTGCTTGATGAGGCTAAGCCCTATCTCCTCGCGGCGCTCTACCGGGACCTGGGCTGTCCGATGTTGGTGGTCACGCCGCGGCCGGAGGGGGCTAAGCAGCTCCAAGATCAGCTTCTCATGTGGGGAAGCGATCCCTGTATCTTCCCCGAGCCCGATGCTCTCCCCTACGAGCGCCTCGATTCAGACCCAGCAACTATTCAGCAGCGAATCAATGCTCTCAATACCCTGAGATATTCGAAAAATGCGAATAATGAGGATAACGCTCCGCTGGTTATCGCATCATCTCATGCAGTTGTCCGAAATACCCTATCACCTGCCGATTTCGATGCTGCAATCCACACTATCTGGCAAGGGATGAAGTTCAATATCGATGAGGTACTGGCCAGGTGGATGGCTATTGGCTATGAGCGGGAGCAAATGGTAGAGGTACCCGGGAACTTCAGTCGCCGTGGGGGAATCATCGACATTTACTCGACTGCCAGCGATCTGCCAGCGAGGATTGAGCTATTTGGCGATGAGGTGGTTAGCATCCGCCTTTTTGACCCGGCAACGCAGCGATCATCGAAGCTGGTGACATCGATAGAAGTTATCCCGGCAAAGGAAGCACTGTTCACCAATAAACAAAGGCTTGAAGAGATGTTACGGCAAATGGACCTGTCTAACTGCGAGGTTGAAGCTCGAGAAAGGATAGCTGATGAGGTGGAGAAACTCCTGGGTGGCGAGCATATTGAGGGGATCGAGATCTATAACGCTCTCTCCAGTACAGGGAACATCCTCGACTATCTACCGCAAAACGCCATTCTCGTCCTTGATCAACCCTCGGAGATAGCACAAGCTCTGGAGGACTTGGATGCTGAAGCGCAGGAGATAAGGAGAGAGCAGGTAGTCCGGGGAGAACTGCCCCGAAATTTCCCCATCCCATACCTTACCCGGGATGAGCTAACAGCCAGGTTTAGCGAGGTTGGGAAAAGTGGAAAGTTCGAAAAGTTCGAAAGAGGGGTTGGGAAGGATGGGGAGAACGAAAGAGGGCGGACATTATCCATCATGTCATGGCAGCAGGGGGATGCCGAATCCATACTCCCCTTTGTTGCGGCACCTGAATACGGAGGAAGGCTTGACGCTTTCATCAGAGATACCAAAGAAACGCTTAAGAAAAGGGACAAGCGAATCGTTATTGTGTCACATCAGGCAAGGAGGCTCTCCGAGCTTTTTGAGGAAGAAGACATCATTGCTCCTCCTGTATCCGAGCTAACGGGACCGCCGCCACCGGGAGCTATCACCCTGGTTCAGGGCTCGCTGGCTCGGGGGTGGGCAATGGATTCGGTGGCGCTATTTACGGACGCCGAGCTTTTCGGCTTCACGAAGAAAAGACGACGTATGAAGCGGCACCCGATGCGCCAGGCAGGATCTATCTCCGAGCTATCTATTGGTGACTATGTGGTGCACGTCGATCATGGCATTGCCAGGTTCGCCGGCACTATTATGATGGCGGTGGGTGAGACAAAGCGTGAATACCTGATCCTGGAATACGCTGCAAGTGACAGGCTTTATGTACCCAGCGATCAGATTGACCGGATCGGTCGCCATATCGGACTCAGTGGCGCTCCGCCAGCACTAAATCGATTGGGTACCCAGGAGTGGGCACGGACAAAGAAGCGGGTGAGGGAGGCAGCATGGGAACTGGCGAGGGAGTTACTCGATCTCTATGCTGCCAGGGAGGTCAGTTCTGGATTCTCCTGCTCACCTGATACTACTTGGCAGGAGGAACTGGAGGCCTCTTTCCCTTATATCGAGACACCGGATCAGATTCGGGCGGTGCTGGAGACCAAGCAGGATATGGAAAGGGCAAAGCCCATGGACCGGCTTATTTGCGGCGATGTGGGCTATGGCAAAACGGAGGTCGCCCTCAGAGCAGCCTTCAAGGCAGTCATGGACAGCGCTCAGGTGGCGATTCTCGTACCGACCACGGTTCTCGCACAACAGCACTTTCAAACTTTTAGCGAGCGGCTTACCGCTTTCCCTATTAATGTGGGAGTATTGAGCCGTTTTCGCACTGAGCGTGAGCAGGGGGAGGTCATCGCCGGGCTCAAGCAGGGCACCATCGATATCGTCATCGGCACCCACCGCCTGCTGCAAAAGGATGTCAGCTTCAAGAACCTGGGTCTAGTGGTCATCGACGAGGAGCAGCGCTTCGGCGTAGTCCATAAGGAGTACCTGAAAAAAATGCGACAGGAGCTTGATGTCCTCACGCTCACCGCTACTCCCATTCCTCGCACCCTTTATATGTCACTTTCGGGGGTGCGCGATATGAGTACTATGGATACCCCCCCCGAGGAGAGGTTGCCCATAAAGACCTATATCTCCGAGTACAACGAGCGGCTGATTCGGGAGGCTATCCTCAGGGAACTCGACAGAGGGGGGCAAGTTTTCTTTGTCCATAATCGGGTAGCGAGCATTCACAGGGTCGCCTCGATATTAGGAGCGCTGGTACCGGAGGCGGAGATTGCTGTTGCCCATGGCCAGATGCACGAGGAGCCACTTGAGCATGTAATGCTTGAATTCTCCCAGGGTAATATCGATATCCTGGTATCAACCACCATTATCGAGTCGGGATTGGATATACCCAACGTAAACACTCTCATCGTGAACGATGCCGATAAACTGGGGCTGGCGCAACTGTATCAGCTCAGGGGGCGTGTGGGAAGAGGTACCAACCGCGCTTACGCATATTTCCTTTACGCCAAGGGTAAGCGTCTTACCCCTCAGGCGCATCGTCGTCTAAAGACTATCTTCGAGGCCACCGAGCTTGGCTCTGGCTTCCGCATTGCTATGAGGGACCTGGAGATAAGAGGGGCGGGCAACCTCTTGGGGGCGGCACAGAGCGGGCATATCAGCTCTGTAGGGTTTGACCTCTATTGCCGATTGCTTCAAGAGGCAGTGGCGGCGTTACGGGAGGGAGGGATTAAAAGGACATCCCCACTGCAGTCACCTACTATTGATCTGCCTATGCAATCACTCATCCCCCGAGAATATGTCTCCGATATTGATATGCGACTCACCCTCTATCAACGACTGGCGAAGCTGAGCACCACACAGCAGGTGGCCGATATGGCTGATGAGCTTAAGGATAGATTTGGTCCCGTGCCATCTCAGGTAGCAAACCTTCTCTATGCTATAGAGGTCAAACTATTGGCTGTGGATGTTGGAATTGAGTCCATAGATACCGACGATAAATCAATAGTACTCAGGATGGTTGAGGGTAAACAGGTGGACAAGGCACTCCTGGAGAAAACTCTGGGCGATGGGGTGAAGGCTGGGACAAACCAGGTGCGACTGGATACGAAACGCCTGGGCTCCCGATGGCGTACGGCTCTTTTAAAAACATTGCAGGCGATGGCAAAAGGCTGACTAAAACCTTGGGGAACTGTATTATCGATCAATTTATAATAACTATCGATTGGCGGTAATTTGCTGCTTGTTTGCTGAGTAAGTAAACAAGCTTGAAGCTTGCCTCAGTGAATGCTACAATCAGTGGGTCGGTGGGCCGTTAGCTCAGGGGTAGAGCACCTGACTTTTAATCAGGGTGTCGTGGGTTCGAAACCCACACGGCTCACTTTACTACTAGTGGGAGCACCTGATTATGATAAGAAGGCCACTTTTTATCATCGACAAGAGTTAAATCCTCCGTTAAGCTGTCAGCGTACGGAGCTTGAATTGATTACTCTCTCGGATG
>JAAXQM010000185.1 GCA_012974295.1 Dehalococcoidales bacterium | reverse complement strand
CCCTCGAGGTTGGGGTTGGTGGCGAGTATGACCTCCGTGACCGCACCGTCCTGGAGTCGTAAGAGAAGCTCCCTGATCTTGAGGTTATCGGGGCCGATGCCGTCCATCGGGGAGAAGACACCATGGAGTACGTGATACAGCCCTTGATATTCCCTGGTGCGCTCCAGGGGGATAATATCCAGCGGTTCTGCTACGACGCATATCTTGGTGCGGTCTCGCTCTTCCCTACAGCAGAAGACGCATGGGTCGGTGTCGGTGATGTTCTGGCAGGCTGAGCAGATGACGATCTTGTCTTTTACAGCGAGGATAGCTTCGGCGAGGGCGCGTGCCTCCTCGTGCGGCATACGGATCATAAAGTAGGTGAGCCGCTGGGCAGTCTTGGGGCCGATACCGGGCAGCTTGTGGAACTCCTCGATGAGCCGAGCCACCGGCTGAGCGGTGGGCACGAAATCGCTATTCAAAACAGGCCTCCCATTCTCGCCCTATTGACCAACTCAGGTAGATAAGACATCGATCTGGTGGTTGGTTTATCCGGCTCCCCTTTTCGACCTTTTCTAAGTTAGACCGGGGATATTTAGACCGCCGGTCAGTTCACCGAGGCGACTAGCGGCAAGCTCCTTCGATTTCTTTAGCGCCTCGTTCATCGCGGTGAGAACCAGGTCCTCCAGCATCTCTGTATCTTCCGCTGCCTCGGGCAAGATCTTTACCGACTGAAGCTGTTGCTGTCCTGTCATCACCACCGTCACTGCGCCGCCGCCTGAACTGGCCTCTACCGTGGCCTTTTCCAGTTCCTGCTGCACCTTCTCCATTTTTTCCTGAAACTGCCGAGCCTGACGCATTAGTATTTTATTCATTCGTCCTCCTCATCAATTATTTTTGCACCCATTTCAAGCGCCGCCTCAACCAGGTGTCCCCGGGTTTTTGCCTTTCTCTCGGTAAGAACGCAGCGAATTTTATAGGGTTGCCCGAATACCTCGCTCACCTTAGCTTCCACCATGTGGCGGTACTTGGGGTCTTCGATCTTCTCCTTGTGGAAGTCGTAATAGAATCCCAGTATCAGGGTATCGTTTTCTACGGACAATGGCTCGCAGGCGCTTCTTAAAAGGGCATCGAGGTTTCCCGCTGAGCCCATCCCCCGCGTGGCATCGACTACCTCTCTCCAGCGGTTGCGGAAGTGCTCGATATCGGTTTCTCCCAATTTCCCGGGTGTTGTCTGTTTCTCCTCAGTCGGCTCTGGAGTGGTGGCGGGTTCTTCCGCAGCTTTTTGGGGCTTTGTAGCTTTTACCGGCTTCTCCTCTGTCAACGCAGGGGTAATAGTGGGTTCCTGCTCTGTTCTTGTGGACTGTACTGGCGGTGCCGGTTTTTTATCAGTTTTTTCGATCTTTTGCGGTGTTGCGGGTATAGCTGGCGTTATCGGTTTTCCCTCGGACATGGCGCATTCCACGAAGGCCAGTTCTAGGGGCAGGGGTGAAAAACCATCGAACTGCAGTTCCACCTCGCGAAATAGCCTCGCCGCTTTCGAGAGCTGGGCCATAGGCGCCCTCTCTGCCGTGCTCCTCATTTCAGAGAGTGTCTCCTCGGGAAGGTCAATGGCTGCCGCAGCACCCGCTTTCAAAAGGAGCAGCCCTCTTAGATACTCCACCAGTTCCCGATTGAATTGCTTCAGGTCGAGGCCATCCTGGGTAACGCTATTAATAGTTTGAAGCCCCGCGGCGATATCCATATCGACGACGTGCTTAGCCAGCTCTAGAGCGCGAACGTCCCCGGTAATTCCCATCATCGCTTGAACCTGAGGGAGGTCGATCTGGTAGCCATAGTAGGCAACCAGCTGCTCCAGCAGATTTTCGGCATCTCGCATCGAGCCTGTGGCGCTCCTGGCGATGAGCTTCAACGATGAGTCTTCGATGTTAATACCTTCACTTTCACAGATGTGGGCGAGCCTCGATACCATCGCAGCCTGGGGGATGCGCCTGAAATCGAAGCGCTGGCATCGGGAGAGTATGGTAAGCGGCACCTTGTGGGGCTCGGTGGTTGCCAGTACAAACAGGACATGGGGCGGAGGCTCCTCCAGGGTTTTGAGCAGGGCATTGGCGGCGGGCTCGGTGAGCATGTGAACCTCATCGATGATATATACCTTATTTCTGGCAATACTGGGGGCGAATCTGATCCGCTCCCGAAGCTCGCGAATCTCATCGATACCCCTGTTTGAGGCGGCATCGATCTCCATTGTATCAATGGCATTCCCTTCAGTGGTAGCCTGGCATAGGATGCAGGCATTGCATGGCTCTCCTTCGCCGCTTTCAAGGCAGTTCACCGCCTTGGCCAGGATGCGTCCGGTGCTGGTCTTTCCTGTCCCGCGCGGGCCACAGAAGAGGTAGGCGTGGGCTACCCGTCCCATTTTAAGAGCGTTTAGCAAAGTCTGGGTTACATGCTCCTGACCAACCACCTCGGCCAGGGATTGGGGGCGCCATTTGCGGTAGTATACTTGCGCTCCCCGCCTCTCGTCTTTTTCGGTCTTCTCGACCTTTTCGACTTTGGCTTGCTTTTTAGCCATTCTAGACCTTCACCCCAAATTCTATCTGCGTCACACGCCTATTCCTGTCCTTGATAAATTCCAGTTTTTGCTTTTATAGTCCACTGTAAACAGGGTACTTCTCATGACTCTCTCTGGCGGCAGCAATAAGGCTATCCACTGCCTTGAGCATCCGCTTTTTATCCAGCGAAGGTTTGCCGTCTACCCCCCACATATAGCGGTTGGCGATATGGTCGCTTACTACGAAATCTGCTGATACTGTCAGCTCCTCTATCATTAGGCGCACCTCTTTGAGAAGCCCCTCGATTGTCTGCTGGCTGAACTCGCCCCGCTCGTATCTTGCGGCGAGGGGGGTGCCGGGAACTGCGAACAGGGTGCGTAGGCGGATGAAGTGCGGGTTTATCTCGTTTAATACACGGGCGGTACCGCGGGCATGTTGCTCCCATTTTTCCTGTCCACCGAGCCCGGGCATGACGTACTCGGATAGCTCGAATCCGGCCTGGAGGGCTTTCTGACCGCCGAGTATCATTTCGTCAGGAGTAGCGCCCTTCTGGATTATCGTGAGTAGTTCCTCATCGCCGGTCTCAAGACCTACGTGGAGACGGTTAAGCCCGGCCTCTCGAAGCAATTGCAGGTCCTCCATACTTTTTTTAACCAGGGTTTTGGCGCGGGCATAGCTGGTAACCCTTTCCAGCGTGGGGAAGGTCTCGTAAAGGAACCTGATGATCTCGGCCAGGTCATCTGACTTCATAATAACGCTGTTGGAGTCCGCGATAAAGGCGTGTTTTACCACCCCATCATTAAGCCAGTGTATCCCATTGGCACGGGCAACCATCCCGATGCGGTCTCCGTAGCCGTTCTTCAACGCCAAATCCTTCATCTCATCGGCAACCATCTTCATAGCGCGGATATCGTTCTTGACGTCCTCCACCGGCCTGATTTCCAGCTTGGCACCCTGGTACATGCAGCAGAACTCACACTTGTTCCAGGAGCAATTTCTCGTTGCCCTAACGAGGAGGCTGTAGCCTTCAGTGGGCGGCCTGTAGGGCGGTTGCTCATAATAGATGTTCATTAGTCAGTTCTCCTAAAACTCTTTGCTCCGCAGTCCTCATCCTGGCTTCTGCTACCTCGTCCTCATCTTCATGGCCGAGGAGATGAAGCACGCCGTGGATAACTAAGAGCGCTATCTCCCGCTCCACGGAGTGTTTATGCTCCTTCGCCTGGACCACCGCCTGGGGATAAGAGATAAGCACTTCGCCAAGGTGAGACGTGCCGTCGGGGGGCGGGATAAACGGGATTCCCGCCGTATCCTGGCTATTTTCGCTAAGGGCGAAGGATAAAACATCGGTTGTCTCGTCCCTTCCCCGGTAGCTAAGGTTGAGCTGGTGTATCGTCTCGTCATCGGTAATCACCAGTCCTAGCTCTACGGGAGAAATCATTCCTTCTACGGCAAGGGTCTTTTCTACTAATCGCCTCAGCCATCCCTCAGCGAGGCATCCCTCAAAGGGTTCATCAATCTTGACATAAAGTTCACACACGGTCATTGCATTTATTCAGGATGGTTATGCTTGGAAATCATATCCTCTAACTGCATCATCAGGGTCAGGTCGCCTTCTATCTTGAGCTTGCCGCTCATGAAGGCTTGAACGCGGTCTAGATCTCCCTTCTGAATTGCGTCCCAGTCCTTAGCCAATGCGGTACACGTAGCGTCGGGTTTCTGCGCTGTCCCTTCATGACGGGTCCCCTTACCCTTGTCGGAAATCAGATACCAATCGCAGCTGCCAGGGCCGGTGAGGTGTAACTGAACAGTTACCGTCACCTCTTCAATATTTGTCACCTCTCTTTTGGGCCCGCCCGGAGCGGGTAGGTCCAGCAGGCTGGCCAGCCTTTGGGTGCAGGGGTTGTCGCGTTCGAAGTCCTCGGTGGGTGTGGGAACCCCAGTTGCCTTCATGTTCTTGGCGATCTTGGCCATGATGACTCCGAATCTGAATGCGGCCATGACGTCGCTATAGAAGAGGTTCTTCACCTTCCACCCCGTTAGCTCTTCATAGCGCTGTATGGTCTCTTCTCTTCCTGGAGTCCCCTCCAGTCGGGGAATGCCATAACCATCGCTGTACTGCCAATCGAGGAAGAAGTACCACCCGAGGTCTGACTCGGGATCTCCTATGTAAGCCATCTCCCAGTCAAGCACACCCAGTACATCAAAATCAGGACCATAAATAGTGTTGGGCATACGGGCATCGCCCCAGCACAGCGTTACGTGCTCCGGGGTATATCGGTTCTCCTTAAGCCAGTTCAGGGCGGCCTCAAGCGTGGGGTGAGATTCTTGAGGGTCCTCCTTGATCCAGTTGAGGTAGTGTTCCCAGTAATCCAGCTGCTTATCAACCGGCCCGGTACCGCCCGAGGGTATTCCGAGGAAGGAGAGACCCGCGCCCTTCCAGTCTACTTTATGCACTTTTGTCGTGGCCTCCAGGGACCCCCACCACATCTTGGCTCGCTGCTGGGGGGTGGCCTCGGAAAAAATTCCATAGGCGTGGTAAGGGGGCACCTCGCAGGGGATAACCCCGTCTATCCTGTCCATGACGTAGAAGGGGCTGTCGAGCACCTCCTCGTTTTCCTCCAGCCAGTTGACCTTGGGAACCGGTACATCGGTGCCCTGCAGGCACTCCATAACACGGAATTGCATTCCCAGGTCGTAGCTAGGGAAGACCTGGAAATCTTTCGGCTGCCACCTCAGCACCTTCTTCGCCGATTTGCTTTGTCCTGCTTCTTGCCAGGACATGTCGAAGAAAAAGGTCTCATTGGAGAGCCCTCCACTTGACCTCTCCAGAGGCGATATCGATAGGTTCCGGGTATGGGGCATTTTACCCTGAAGCCATGTCGTCAGCCTGGATTGCATATCCGCCAGGTCCATCTGCCGTGCATACATAATCTGTCTCCTGTGTATTATGTATATAGATTCCCTTGAGGGTTATACATCATAATTTTGCCGTATTGTGTACGTTTATTACTTCACAGTGATAGGTTAGAAGCCGTACTTGGGGAACGAGCCCAGTATGAGATTCTCGATGATTCCGTAACCTACTTCGTCACCGCAGCGGTACTCGCATACAGTATCGTCAAGGCCGTGAATCTTGTTGGCAACATCGGGGTCACTGACATCCCACTTTTCTCCGTCTGTCCAGTCGGGGCCCATCCAGATGCCGTGGTAGAAGCCGTTGTAACCTACGTAGCCCCCGCCCATAAGATACATGGTTGTCAGTTGCCGCATAGATAGCTCTATCTTTGAGCCATTGGCGATTGTCAGGACCACGCGTCCCGATTTCATCCTTCCGCTATTAGGGTGGTACTCAAAGTTGTGATCCACAGCCACCACTGGGATTGCCTCCCTGTCATCTCCGAAACCATAAACCAGTGCTCCTGACAGATATTCGACCGTCCCATCTGCTTTCTCGAGTAGGTAGTAGTGAATTCCCCAGTCCTCAAACTGGGCGGTAAGCCAGTTGATCATTAGGTTGGCAAAGAAGGATATATCCGGCGATTGCACCCCTTGCTCTGGGGCGCCAACACCCATGCGAATGCCCCATGAATGGTCTCTCTGCGCCCGCCACGAGTCCTCGTCGATATCGTATTTCTTGCCATCCACCTTAACCCAGCCCCTGGCCTTTCCCAGTTGAGCCATACGGCATGTGTTCATGAAGATTCTGCCTTTGTCACGGCGCACCTGGGGGATTTCCTCGTGGGCGGGCACACTGCCCACGAACTCCAGGTCATAGCTTATTCCGTACTCATTCTCATCTAGGGCAACATGTATCCTCTTGAGCCCCTCGATTACCTCCCAGGACAGTGGGCCAACCTTCAGGTCCTCGATTTGCGGTCGGAGCTCCCGCGAGAGCCTCATGTTGTGCTGGGTCTTGTTATCGATGTTGACGCAACCGTAGCCGTCCATAAC
>JAAXQM010000181.1 GCA_012974295.1 Dehalococcoidales bacterium | reverse complement strand
ATTAGCGACTGCTGGAAAAGCAATGCAGGATTCTTCCTGCCGGGGGTCTGGGGGTGTCCCCCAGCTTTAAAAGTCCCCCAAGATTGGGGGATATAGGGGGTTGATCAAGACTATTTCAGCATTCTCTATTAAAACACAGGATTCAATTAGCAGTGCAATCGGGAACAACGAAAAATGAGATTCGCTAAGATACAGGCGACAGGTAACGATTTCATACTGTTAGAGGCTGGTGAGGAGCACGATTGGTCATCGCTGGCTGAAACCATGTGCCACCGCCATCTCGGCGTTGGCGCTGATGGTCTCATCGTCATTATCCCTTCAAAGGTTGCTGATTTGAACATGCGCCTGTTCAACCCGGATGGCTCGGAAGCGGAGGCCTGCGGTAATGGATTGAGATGCGTTGCCAGGTATGCCATTGATAGGGGACTGGTTGGTGACAGCGAGCTTACCGTTGAAACGCTAGGTGGTATGAGGAAGGTGCGCCCTCATAAAGACATTATCCAGGTAGACATGGGGAAGCCCGTGTTCAAAGCTAGCGACATACCGGTGCTCATCGAGGAGAATCTTGACATAATGTTGGATTACCCCATTGTTATCAAAGGTAGAAGGCTCTTTCTGACCTGTCTTTCTATGGGTAATCCCCATGCTGTCTGCTTCTTAGATGAGCTGGTAGAAGACTTTCCTCTATTAGAAATGGGACCGGAGGTGGAAAACCACCCCATTTTCCCCAATAGGGTAAATTTTGAAGTGGCAAACGTAGTAGGGCAAAAGAAGGTGAGTGCCAGGGTATGGGAGCGTGGGGTAGGGGAGACCCTCTCCTGCGGTACCGGTGCCTGTGCAATAGCTGTGGCGGCCCGACTTCATGACTACATAACCGCAGATGTCGATGTATCATTGCCGGGAGGCATTCTTACCGTTTCCTGGGATGGTGTTGATGAGGTAACGCTCCGCGGACCTGCGGAGCCGGTGTTCTTAGGTGAGTGGCCTGACTAGGCGTGGATATATCATATCCGGGCAATTAAAATAGTTGGAGGTATTAGTATGAGTAAGGATTTAGCCGGGGCTAACATGCCCAGCGCCAATCTGCGTGGAGATGATTTAAGCGGTGCCGATCTATCTGGCGCTACACTGGTACAGGCCGATATGCTGAATTGCGACCTTTCACAGGCAAATCTATCTGGTGCTGACCTGCACGGTGCAGATCTCACAGATGCCGACCTTTCAGATGCCAACCTAACAGGCGCAAATTTAACTCGCGCCAGGCTTAGGGGCACACTCTTTAGCGGTGCCGACCTTACAGGTGCAATATTGGCCCAGACAGATCTTGAGGACGCCGATTTCAGCGGGGCCAAGCTAGATGTCGAAAAGCTCGACCTCTCCGGTGCCAGAGCCTGGCAGCAGGCGAAGTGGGATCCCCCTGTACTTGAGGCCCTGAAAGAAAAATTTGAGAAGTAGGACTTAATGAGAAAAAATGCGAACTGCTAAGCGTATTGAAAACCTGCCTCCCTACCTTTTCGTCGAGATCTCGAGGAAGATCGCAGAGAAGCGGGCACAGGGGGAGGATGTCATCAGCCTGGGAATCGGTGACCCGGATATCCCCACACCCAGCCATGTCATCGAGCGGTTGTGTCAGGCAGCGCAGGATCCCCAAAATCATCGCTATCCCGAGTCAGAGGGTCTCCCTGAGTTTCGCAATAACATTGCCCAGTGGTATAAAGGACGATTTAGCGTAACCCTCGATCCAGACAGGGAGGTATTGCCTCTCATTGGTGCTAAGGATGGCATCGGGCATATTGCGCTATGCTTCATCGATCCTGGAGACATCGCCTTAGTTCCTGACCCGGGTTATCCCGTTTACTCTATAGGAACCATGTTCGCTGGCGGATCTTCGTATTATATGCCGCTCATTGAAGATAACGACTTCTTACCAGATTTGGATAGTATTCCGGCAGATATTGCTCGGAAAGCGAAAGTCTTATGGATTAATTATCCCAATAACCCCACGGCGGCAGTAGCGGAACTCGAGTACTTTGAGCGGGTGGTCGCCTTTGCAAATAAATATGATATTGCCGTTTGCCATGATGGGCCATACACCGAGGTGGCCTTCGATGGATACCGTCCGCTGAGTTTTCTTGAGGTGGCTGGGGCCAAGGATATTGGGGTTGAAATTCACTCACTCTCCAAAAGCTATAATATGACAGGCTGGCGTGTAGGCATGGCAGTAGGGAATGCGGGGATTATTGATGCCTTGAGGAGGGTAAAATCGAACCTTGATTCGGGGATTCCCCAGGCGATACAGTACGCTGCCATGGAGGCACTAACGGGGTCCCAGGACTGCGTTAAAGAACATAATGAGATATACCAGCGCCGCCGCGACCGGTTACTCCAAATATTAAACCAGATAGGGCTAAAGGCCAAACCCCCTCGTGCTAGCCTCTATATCTGGGCCAGGGTTCCTGATGGCTATAACTCGATTGAATTCGCCACTACGCTACTTGATGAGGCTGGTGTCGTGGTAACCCCGGGAGTCAGCTATGGGAAGCATGGAGAGGGTTACATTCGCCTCTCCCTGACCATTCCTGATGAGCGCCTGGAGGAAGCCATGGTACGGCTTATGGCATGGCATAAGCGGAAGTCGACATAAGGAGATAGCCATCGCCAGAAAGACGCATCACACCCGGCCTGCAATTGAGCGAGCCATATTGGTAGGAGTAGAAATAAAGGGAGCAAGAAATACGTGGTCTGTGGAAGACTCCCTTGAGGAACTCGCTCTGTTGGCGGTTACCGCTGGAGCTAAGGTGGTGGGGGCACTGGTACAGCGCCTGCAACGGCCAACGCCGGCCTATTATCTAGGAAAAGGAAAACTGGAGGAGCTCGTTGCTCTTAGGGAAGAAGTGGGCTATGATGTGGTCCTCTTCGACGATGAACTTTCACCAATCCAACAAAGAAATCTTGAGCAGGCTCTGGATGTAAAGATCATCGACCGCACCGCACTTATCTTGGATATATTCGCCAAGCGAGCCCGTACGCATGAGGGTCGCCTTCAGGTTGAACTGGCGCAGCATGAGTATCTCCTGCCCCGCCTCGCGGGACAATGGAGTCATCTGGAGCGTCTGGGCGGTGGCATTGGTACCAGGGGACCTGGCGAGTCGCAAATAGAAACCGATCGACGTATCATTCGCCAAAAGATCCACCGGCTTCAAAAGGAGATCGAGGGCGTAAGGAAGCATCGCGCTCTTTATCGGCGTCAGCGTACCCAGAGTGGCATACCTCTGATCGCCTTGATTGGATATACCAATTCGGGAAAGAGCACCCTGCTGAATTCACTGAGTAATGCAGATGTGTTTGTTGAAGACAAGCTATTCGCTACGCTCGATCCTACTACTAGAAGGATAACAATCCCCGGCACAGGGGAGGTGCTGATAACCGATACCGTGGGATTTATCCAGAAGCTACCTCACGCAGTGGTTGCCGCGTTCGGAGCTACACTGGAGGAACTGGAGGAGGCAGCCTTGCTCCTGCACGTTATTGACATAACACATCATAATGCTGTCGAGCAGTGTGTAACAGTAGATAAGGTTCTTACTGAGCTTGGTTTGGAATCAAAGCCAAGGGTAGCCGTTCTTAATAAGCTCGATCTCTTAGCTCCCAGTGAGGAAGATATTGGCGACTTGCCCCGTGCGATTGAGATAGAAGAGCCGGTATTAATTTCCGCAGCTAAGGGATGGGGGTTCAACAATTTACAGGAGAAGATCGCGGCGAAGCTAGCTGGAAGTGGTTCGCACAATACTGGTTATGTAACATAGTATACATGAGTAGGGGTTTTCTGTTGACATAATGTATCATTAGCGCGGTGGCATATCTTACTCATCCTCTACCGGTTCTGCGGCGTTTTCGATTGTTGCATCATTTCTTTGCTGCACATTGCCATCCCCAAATACCATTGCCCATCCCTCTAAATATATGGCTCTCCAAGCATTTTCAATATCCATGATAAATGATCCTTAACAGCAGTGCTCACCACTAATCATTCATTGTGGTGATTATATCCTTAATAGTCCTATTCAAACAGACAAAGTCAGCTTGTCTAACATATTACCGTATGATATAGTGCTCTTATAGGGGTAGCAAATATGAATACCACGCGAATTGCTCTACTAATACTATTGGTTTTCCTCCTCGCATTTGGAGCGGGTTTCGCCTATTCTCAGTTATTGGATCCACGTACCACCTCCGAATTCCCTGAAGAGTTGCATGCCATAGAAGAAGTATGGTGGCTGCTTTCTGAAGATTATGTCAATCAAGATGCGCTTGACCCTGAGAAGCTCAGTAGAGGGGCTATTGAGGGAATGCTTGAAGCTCTCAATGACTCGCACACTTCTTATTTTGAAAGCTATGATGTGGTATCAGGCGCTTTAGAAGGAGGTTCCTTCGAAGGCATTGGGGCGGTTGTTACCATGAAAGATGGTGAGTTTGCCGTGGTTTCCCCTATCGCGGGTGGTCCTGCGGAGAGGCAGGGAGTGAGGGCCGGCGATAAGATACTGGAGATCGATGGCGAGACTACATCCGGTATGAGCCTGACGGAAGCGGTCCTGAAGGTTCGAGGGGAAATAGGCACTACGGTAATCCTCCTTATACTGCACCAGAATGAGAACACACCAGTCACTATCGAGATCGTTCGAGAGGAGATCACGATTGACAGCGTTTACCTGGACATGTTGCCTGACAATATTGCTCACATCCAGATAACCCAATTCGCAAGCGGAACATCGGATAAGCTGATCGCTGCGCTAAGCGATGCCATCCAAAGCGGTGCATCGGGTATTATACTCGATCTCAGGGGTAACCCCGGCGGTTATCTTGATGTTACAGTTGATGTGGCCAGCGAGTTCCTCGATGGCGGTATAGTCCTTTATGAGGCTGATGAAGCAGGGAATATATTCAAGGAGTGGACAGCAAGCTCGGGCGGGCTGGCTATTGACCTACCTATCGCTGTTCTTGTTGATGGTGGCAGTGCCAGTGGCAGCGAGGTGCTGGCGGGAGCACTCCAGGATCGTGGACGCGCAACGCTTATCGGCACCGAAACCTTTGGCAAGGGCAGTGTCAATGTCGTTCGCAAGCTTAGCGATGGCTCAGCACTGGTAGTAACCACGGCCCGATGGTTGACACCAGACAATCACCAGATAGAGGGGGTGGGGCTGACCCCTGACATTGAGGTCAATATCACCATAGATGACGTCGCAAGTGGACGAGATCCGCAACTGGAATCCGCTATCCAGTATCTTGGTGCTCAATAACAAGGGCGTATATGCGATATTTAATACCCTCGAAGGCGCTTGGCGAAGTCCTCCCCCGAAAAGCGTAACGACCAATGCTCTGCTATTGAAAACGCCGATGTGATATATCCTCGCTCCTGGTTGTCCTCAGTTGAAGCCCGCCAGTCATGAGAAAAGAAGACATCTATCGCAAAGTTTGAAAGAGCTTTTCAGGCGTGGTAGAATATAATATGAAGACAATCAGCTTCAATCGCAAAGCATACCACGACTACACCATTCTGGAAAGCGTTGAGGCTGGTATTGTCCTTACCGGAACTGAGATTAAGTCGGTTCGAGCGGGACAGGTAAACATCCGCGATGCGTATGCCCGTCCACAGGGCGGTGAGCTGTGGTTGTTCAGTGCTCACATCGCCCGATATGATGCGGGCAGCCGCGACAATCACGAACCGACACGCCCGAGGAAGCTTTTACTTCACCGCAGGCAGATAAATGAGCTTGCCGGTAAGGTTACACAAAAGGGCTTCACTATAGTGCCCTTAAAATTGTACATTAAAAATGGGGTCGCCAAGGTGGAACTGGGCCTTGCCACAGGAAAGAAGCTTTATGACAAGCGCGAATCCATGTCACGACACCAGGCGGAGCGTGATATGGAACGTGCTTTGAAGCTGGCGAAGCAAAGGTATTAACAGCTTTTGGTGACTCTCAATATGATTCCCTGGTGAAGAAAGAAAATGGGGACGAGTGGTTTCGACAGGGAAGGAACGCTACGGGATTGCAGGCCGAGTCGCCACTTATCTCGCTAAACAAGTGGCAAAAAAGTAACTGACGACTACGTCTACGCTAGCTAAGCGAGGCACGTCCCTCTAACCTCCCTCGATGGGCTGGGGAGGACGACGAGCAGTCGAGGTGCAGCAATCCTGATGTCGATAAGGGTGGCCTAAGAATTTATCGACTGGCTTAGCCGTACTCGGTTGGCAGAGGACGGTTGGGTGAGAGCAAATAGCCGACTAAGCTTGTAGCATATCCTGAAGTAACCTTTTCTGGACGGGGAGTTCGACCCTCCCCCGTCTCCACCATTATGTAAAGTAGCGCCGGCTATTCGTAGCTGGCGCTTTTTATTTAGTTAAAAATTATGAGGACATTGACTTGCCGTAATTGGCAGTCAACGTAGAGTCAGCACTTTTGACACCTAGAGCAGGAGTAGCGTATCGGTGTATTGATTATATG
>JAAXQM010000109.1 GCA_012974295.1 Dehalococcoidales bacterium | reverse complement strand
CTACCAGCACTACCTCATAGTCGGCATTGGCGATGTCCAATGCTGCCTGGATACCGGATATGCCTCCCCCGATGACCAGTGCCCGTTTGGTGATCCCAACCTGCCCGGGGAAAAGGGGTTCGAGATTGGCAACCTTGGCTATCGCCATTCGAACCAGCTCGATAGCCTTATCGGTAGCTGCCTCCTTGTTGTCTCCGTGTACCCAGCTACAATGCTCTCGCAGATTGGCTATCTCCAGCTGGTAAGGATTAAGACCAGCCGAGTCGACGGTTTTACGGAAGGTTTTCTCGTGCATTCGGGGTGAGCAGCTGCCGATAACCACCCTGTCCAGTTTATGCTCAATTATGGCATCATGAATAGAGGCCTGTCCCGGCTCGCTACATGTGTACTTGTTCTCGTCGACATGGACTACGGTAGGCATACTCTTCGTAGCCTCGAGCACCTTGGATATATCCACTGTGCCGCCGATATTATTTCCGCAGTGGCAGATAAAAACCCCGGTTCTAGCCATGGGTTCCTCCTGTCACACCTGAGAAGCTCATAGCAAGACCTATAAGCTGTGTGAAAAAAAGCACAGGCATCTCAAAATCGTCACGATATACCTTTTTCATGTCTTTCTGATATGCGTCCAGGTTGTTATGGCACATGGGGCACGCTACCGCGATACAGTCGGCACCCGCCTGCTTTGCCTGCGATAGGATCCGATGCGAGAGCTTTAATACTACTTCAGTTTTAGTGATGGGGAGGCTGGCACCACAGCACTCCGTTTTAAAACCCCAGTCAACAGTTTCAGCACCCAGTTTCTCCATCAGCCGGTCCATAATCTGCGGGTTCTCAACATCATCGAAATCCGTTATTGCCTTCGGGCGGACCAGCACGCAGCCATAATAGCAGGCTATTTTCAAGCCACTGAGCCGCTTCCTCGGAATTATGTCCTCCCTTTTCTCGTACAAGATCTTAAGCAGGTGATGAACCTCCGTGGTGTTGTGAAACTCAATGCTGAGAAGGTTATTAACCAGATCAAGCTTAGCTTTGTCTGCCAGGTCGTGGGCGGTATGCTTTAAACGTGAGAAGCATAATGCGCAGGCAGCCACTATGGGAAGCCCCATTTTTTCTGCCTTCTGGAGATCACGGGCGGGTAGGGCGATGCTTAGAAGCTCATTAATTGTATGTGCTGAGGATGCTCCACAGCAGGTCCAATCCTCCAGCTCCTTAAGTGTAATACCTAACTTCTGGCAAACTAAACGGGTAGATACGTCGTACTCCTTTTCTGTGGAGTGAAGGGTACAACCTGGATAATATGCGTATGTATCCGATATCATGCTAATCTACTTCCACTTTTGCGGGCTCTTTTTCTATAGCTCTTACCTTGGCGTACAGACCTCTGATTTCAGCTGCCCCTTTGACTCTTGGTGGTAAAATAGCTACCTTCCCTCTGGCGAACATTGCTGGTATAGAAGTGACTTTAGCGAAGGGTTGTATTCCCAGCATATTGTATGAAACACCGAGGGAAAGCTCATGGACACGACCGAAGCGCTGGATAATTGTGAGGAAGAGACGGTGGAAGCGTTCGATGCCCTTTTCGGCCGGTTTGCTTTTCTCAGTAGCAGCAAGCCAACGTAGCGATTCCATTACCCGGGCAATATCGATCTCGTTGGGGCAGCGGGCTGAGCAGGTTTGACAGGAGATACAGAGCCATATAGTAGAGCTATCCAGGACAAGCTCCTTTTGTCCGAGCTGGATATAATGCATAATCTGTCGTGGGCCCATGTCCATGACATAAGCCGCAGGACATCCAGCGGTGCATTTACCGCACTGATAGCAGCGAAATACCTTCTGTCCGCTTCGGCTTTCCACGAAATCTCGCAGATCGCTTGAGGGCGAAGGCACAATCTTTTCAGCAGTAGTCATCCAGTTAGCCTTTATTCTTACGGTGATGAGTGGAAATCGTCTGCATTATATCGTAGAAAGACCGACACCTGAATCCCAATAATGCAGTGTCGGTCACAATATTGCTAATTTCCCCACAAACTAATTCTAGCATCTTTAAGAGAACACCGTCAATCCTGTAAAGACCGCTGAAAAAGAGGTGCAGGATTCTTCCTGCCGGGGGTCTGGGGGTGTCCCCCCAGATATATAAAGTCCCCCAAGATTGGTGGATATAGGGGGTTGATTGGGAGTATTTCGGCAGTCTCCTATAAGTGTGCTTATATGGAATGCTTTAATGCTATTACAGCCTGTGTATGCCAGCTATATAGTGGTACATATGTTTTCTGTGGCTGGAGCGCTATTGATATAACCTTTATGAGGAAGTGTTGCGCGGACGATATATGGTCTGTCTCTTATACACATCTCCGAGCCCAC
>JAAXQM010000168.1 GCA_012974295.1 Dehalococcoidales bacterium | reverse complement strand
ATCTAGCTACGTGTCAAGCCTTCTGTAGCTTACTTTTATGCTACCACTGGCGATTTCAAGCGGCACCTTACTGCTGTGGGTCTGGGGGTGTCCCTCAGCTAGAAGAATACCCCAATCTCGGGGGATTAGGGGGGGGGTGATTGAGACTATTTCAGCAGTTTCTCTATTGTGGCTTATTAGAGAAGACCTTTTTTGGTTGCCACAGGCCATTCTCTGGAAGGAAGCGAAGCACGGCTAGGAAGCGCCCGTCAAGGGAGTAGGCGCGGCAAAGGTCTGAGTCGCCAGTATCATCTAGGGCTAGAGTGCGACCGTTGCAGATCGCGTACTCCTTTTCTTTGCCCACGATAGCTGCAAACCAGTGCTCCAACACCACATCCATGGGATAAAGGAAGTCCTGCCAGTAGTTATGACGGAATGATTCCTCAATCTGGGGAAGGGTGAGACTATCTGTGATATCGAACGGTCCGCATCTCAAGCGCACCAAGTTTCTGATATGAGCACCACAGCCGAGTGATTGGCCAAAATCGTTAGCTAGGGAGCGAATATAGGTGCCCTTGCCACACTCGACCTCGATAGTGAATAAGGGAGGCTGCCACTGAGTAAGCTCCAGACGAAAGATCTCGGCCTCTCTTTCTTCCCTTTCCACTGTGATGCCGGCGCGGGCGAGTTTATACAGGCGTTCCCCGTGGTGCTTCAGGGCGCTATACATCGGGGGCTTCTGAAGGATGGTACCCCTGAACGATGGCAACAATCCCTCTATCTGTTCTCTGGTAATGTGGGAGGGATCAATCCTTTGGGTCACAATCCCGTCTGCATCATAGGTATCGGTGGCAACGCCCAGTTCAATCTCGGCCTGATAAGTTTTATGTGCTGCAACGAGAAAGGAGAATACCCTTGATGCTCGCCCCAGACAAATCGGTAACACCCCTGTGGCGGCTGGGTCTAGAGTGCCGGCATGCCCGACGTGCTGCTGCCTGCTCCACCGCTTCACTTGGGTGACTGTCTGCCGTGAGGTTTCCCCGGCGGGTTTATTTAAGTTGAGGATACCGTCAATGCTCAACGTCAGTCTCTTCGCTACTGGTAACCTCTTTCATTAAATCGAGAACCTGAGACCCACGTTCAATAGAATCGTCCAAGAGAAAGATTAGTTGGGGAGTGCGGTGTAGTGAGAGGCGCCCCCTGAGCTCTCTGTAGAGGAATCCTGAGGCGGAGCCCAGACCATCCATTGCGTTCTTCTTCTCTTCATCGCTGCCCATAATGCTAATAAAAATCTTAGCATGTCTGAGGTCCGCAGAGGTATCTACTCGGGTCACCGTCAGAAAGCAGTCGAGTCTTGGATCCTTAGTCTTTCGGCGTAAAAGTTCGCTTATCTCCTCTTGGATCAGGTCGTTAAGCCGCTCGATACGCCTGCTCATCCCTAAGACTGCTCCATTCTGAAGGACTCGATGATGTCGCCGACCTCTAAGTCGTTGTATCCCTCGATACCAATACCGCACTCAAAACCACTGGTCACCTCTTTGACATCGTCCTTAAATCGCTTCAGACTATTGACGCTTGACTCGAATATCGTCTTGCTGTGGCGGATTATCCTGGCCTGCGACCCCCGGATTATCTTGCCCTCGGTGATATATATGCCAGCTACCCTATTCCCTCGGGCGGAGAAAATAGCGCGCACCTCGCCATGTCCTGCGATTACCTCGACGTAGGTAGGCGCCAGCATCCCTTTCACCGCTTTCTCCACATCGTCCACCAGTTTATATATCACCTCATAGTTGCGGATGTCTACTCCCTCGTTCTCGGCAATCTGTACGGCTCCAGGCTCGGTGCGAGTATTGAATCCGAGGATGATACCGTTAGAAGCGAGGGCAAGGAGTACATCGCCCTCTGTGATACTACCACTGTCCGAGTGTAGAATGTTAACCTTGACCTCGTCGTTGTTCAGACGCACCAGGGAAGTTTGTATCGGTTCGATACTTCCCTGGACATCGGTCTTCAAGATAATACTGAGCTCCTTTAAATCTCCATCGCTAACCCTAGAGAAGAAGTTACTCAAGCTCAGGGGTTTAGTAGTGGTCAAGGCAAGTCTCTTCTCCTCCTGGCGTTTTTCAGCCTGGATACGCGCCTCCTTTTCGGTAGCGGTCACTGTGAGGGTATCACCAGACTTAGGAACGCTTTCCATCCCAAGGATCTCGACAGGGCTCGCCGGCTCTGCCTTTCTCAGGTGCTTGCCCTTATCATTGAACATCGCCTTAATCTTGCCCGAGATATCGCCCACAATGAATGGGTCACCTACCCGTAGTGTGCCTGTCTGGACGAGCACAGTAGCTAGTGCCCCCCTTGTTTTGTCCAGCTTAGCCTCAATGACCACGCCAATGGCATTGCGCTCCGGATTCGCTTTGAGGTCCTCAAGCTCGGCCACGATGAGCAGGTTTTCAAGGAGATCGGAGATACCCTCCTGCTTTTTTGCCGAGACCGGGATGCAAATTACATCACCGCCCCATTCCTCAATAAGCACGTCATGGTCGGCGAGCTGCTGCTTCACGCGCTGCGGGTTGGCATCTGGCTTATCTACCTTATTGAGGGCAACCACAATGGGCACACCGGCGGCGCGCGCATGGGCGATAGCTTCCAAAGTCTGGGGCATTACCCCATCGTCTGCGGCGACTACCAGGATAGCAATATCCGTTACCTTAGCCCCGTGTGCACGCATTGCAGTAAAAGCTTCGTGACCCGGGGTATCGAGGAAGGTAATCTTCTGATCATTAATATCTACTTGATAAGCGCCGATATGCTGGGTTATCTCGCCTGCCTCAGTGGCAGTCACGTTAGTTTGACGGATGGCGTCGAGAAGGCTGGTCTTACCATGGTCTACATGCCCCATAATGGTAACTACAGGAGGTCGGGACTTTTGCACACTGGTATCGTCCTCGCTAAACCGCTCATACTTTTTGATTTTCTTGGCTGAGGTCGCCCCTTTGCCTTTCTCACCCAGCACCTTGTAACCAAGATCTGAGGCTACGGTCACTGCTGTGTCGTGGTCGATAACCTCGTTAATATTTGCCATCATACCGTTTCTCATCAGTTGTTTAATTACCTCCACGGCGCTCATGTCGATGAGATCGGCGAATTGTTTTACGGTAAGAGAGGCAGGGATCTTAACGCCTTGCTTCACTTCCGCTTCTGTAGCTACGGCTGCATCCACATATGGCGCTTTCCTAGCTGTAGAGCGCCTTTTTGGAGCCGGCCTCGCCCTGTTCTGTCTTCTTTTAGCCATTTAACCTCACTAACCAGGGAGCATATCCCCGTACTGGGTCAGCCTCCTGCGGTCCTCCACGGCGATCTTCGTCCGCAAAGCTCTATCGAGGTGCTCCTTTCCCAGACCTGCCTCCCAGCAGGTTAATAATTTACATAAATAAGCCCCCCGCCCTGATTTCTTCCCTGTTGGATCGATCTCAATGCCACCGCTTTCAGTACATACAATGCGGATAAGCTCCCGCTTCTCCTTAACCTTTCGGCAGCCGACGCAGGTACGCTCGGGCACGTGTTTCGGTCGCGGCTGCTTCTTTCTCTGGGATGTAGTGGTCATGTTTATTCCAGATCCTCAAGCTCTTCTTCATCGATAAAGATTTTCGAGGCTCGGTGAGACTTCGGTTTGGCCACAACTTTCGGCTTATCGTTCACCACTGCCATTTTTTTATTCCTCTTTCCCTTCTTTGCCTTTTTATCGGGTTTGGGTTCTCTGGCGGGGAGAATGTCCTCGGCAAAGCGGAGCTTAGGGGTTGGCGCGGCAACCAGCTCTTCTTGTATAGGCACTTCCTCCTCTTGGACGGGGAGCGCCTCCTCGGCTTCTATCTCGGGAACAAGTTCTTCAGAAGTGAGCGATCCGACTTCTTCATCAGGAGCTGCTGTTTCCAACTGATCCATTTCAACCAGGTCTGCAGGTTCCTCAACAACGATTTCCTCCGGAGTAGGAGGCTGCTCAATGAGTGCTGCCTCCTCTGCCTCGGCTACTGATGCGCTCTTGATATCTATACGAAATCCGGTGAGCCGTGCAGCGAGTCTGGCATTCTGTCCCTCTCTGCCGATGGCGAGGGATAGTTGGCGGTCGGGCACAACCACAGTAGCCACCTTCTCCTCATCATTGATCGTGACGCTTACAACCGGAGCGGGGCTCAGGGCATTGGAGATGAAGGTTGCCGGGTTGGGATCCCACTCCATAATATCGATTCTTTCCCCATTTAGTTCATTGACAATATTTTGGATTCTAATACCACGCAGCCCAACACAGGAACCAACCGGGTCGATGCCCGGTTGCCGCGCTGCGACAGCGATCTTGCTTCGATGTCCCGGTTCCCGCGCAATGGACTTGAGCTCGACGACCCCACTATGGATCTCCGGGACTTCCAGTTCGAGGAGGCGGCGCAACAGGTTTCGGTGGGTGCGCGATACTATAATCTGAGGACCCCTACCTGTGCGATGTACCTCCACAATGAAAGCCTTGAGTCTTTGCCCTACACGGTAATGCTCTGTGCGTACCTGTTCCGAGGCAGGAAGGATGCCCTCGGTCCTGCCTAGGTCGAGGGTGATCTGCCTGGGCTCGATTCGCTGTATAATCCCGGTAACGATCTCACTCTCGCGATCGGAGAACTCCTCGAAAACAAGTTCCCGCTCCGCCTCGCGGAGGCGCTGGAGTACGACCTGTTTCGCTGTCTGAGCTGCGATTCGCCCGGCATTTTTGGGGGTGGCCTCCACCATGAGGTTTTCGTCAAGCTGGGCGTGCTGGTTCACTTTTATTGCCTCATCCAGGGATAACTCATGGAGCGGATCGGTTACCGTTTCCACCACGGTCTTCTCAGCGAATACGGTTACCTCCCCGCTGTCGGGATCCATTTTTACCGAGATCTCCTGGGTTGCTGCGAAGCTGTTTTTACGGAAAGCGGAAACTAGGGCGGATTCCACAACCTCCAGCACGATCTCCCGAGTGAGGTTCTTCTCGGCGGCAAGCTGGGTGATAGCGAGCATGAATTCGCTCTTCGTTTTAGCCACACTCTTCTCCTATTAAATAAAAAAGTGGGTTCTCCCCACTTCTTTTTCCGTTTATTCTGTTTCGAAATTATAGCATATATGAATCCATTGTGCAATACCCCTATTTTGAAGGGAGCATCGCTGTGATTTCCCTGCTAGCTCCATCCAGGGGTACGAGCACTGCCTCTTTCTTGCATCTCATCTTCAACTCTACACTGCCTGATTTCAGGCTTCTAGGGCTGAGGACAACCCTTAATGGCATCCCCAGAAGGTCGGCATCGTTGAGTTTTACACCGGGCGATTCCTCACGATCGTCGAATATCACCTCCAGTCCCTCCCGGGTTAGCTCAGCGTAGAGGTTTTCCACTTTTGTGACCACTTCCTGATTATCTGAGGATAGCGGGCAGAGGTGAACCTGATAGGGAGCGATGGGGATGGGCCAGATGATGCCCTTTTCATCATGGTTCTGCTCGATAGCAGCGGCAAGGAGTCGCCCTATACCGATGCCATAGCAACCCATCAGGATGGGGTAGGCAACACCATCGCGGTCGAGGAATGTGGCTCCCATCCGCTCGGTGAAGAAGCTACCCAGCTTAAAAACATGCCCTACCTCTATGCCTTTCTTAGCAATCAGCGGTGCGCCGCATATAGGGCAGCCCTCGCCGGCTCTAGCGGTGGCGATGTCCACCATTAGGTCGATGGCGAAATCGCGTGGGTAGTTTACGTTTCTAAGGTGTGTATCGGGCTTATTTCCCCCGGCCACAAGGTTAGCTCCCAGGGCTATCGAGGGATCTCCAATCCGCTTTATCCCGCTGAGTCCTAGGGGGGAAGCAGAGCCCGCTACCAGACCCGCATTCGATACTTCGTCCTCGGTGGCGAGACGCAGTTCATGGCAGCCGAGGGCGTTCTTAAGTTTCACCTCGTTTACCTCGATATCGCCCCTGATAGCGACGAAGACCATTACCCCATCAGCGGCATAGAAGACCGCTTTAAGGGTCTGAATCTCGGGGACGTTGAGGAAGTTTGCCACCTCTTCGATGGTTACCCTGCCCGGGGTGGCCACCTGCTCTATTTGAAGCATTTCGCCTGTTTTACCCTCTGGCTTAACACTCTCCGCTTTCTCTACATTCGCTGCGTAATCGCATTTCGAGCAGGAAAGAATAATATCCTCTCCGCTTTCCGCTAGGACCATGAATTCATGGGATTCCTTGCCCCCGATGGCACCGCTATCGGCTTCCACCACCACGAAATCGAGGCCGCAGCGCTCATAGATTCTCTTATAGGCTGTGATTAGCTTTTGGTAGGTGGTATTCAAACACTCTTCGTTGGCATCGAAGCTGTATAAATCCTTCATGCCAAATTCGCGAACGCGCATCAAGCCTCCCCGGGGGCGGGGCTCATCGCGAAACTTGGTCTGTATTTGATATAGAAGCAGGGGGAGGTCGCGGTAGCTCTGCACGTTGAATGCCAGGGGCAGGTAGCTGTATACGCCGGCTGCCAGCTGGTTGATCATCCCCGCCTTAAGCAGCAGTTGATGGCTTATATTCTCTGCCTCTGCCGGCGTCTGGCGCAGCGTCTTGCCGAAAAGATTTGATAGTCTCATTCTCCGTCCTTCAGGCTGTGCAGTGGATCACTTTGTGAATTGGTTTGTCCAGTAATTTGGGTCATAACATTGTAGCTACAATGTCGCCACAGGCAGCAACCGAATACTAGCTCTTATTGGAAGTTGGACTTCAGTAAGTCCACAAATCTCAGACACTTAATACACTATTGCATTTGAGTGCATGATTTTAAAATGCTTCTATTTCCTGCATTAATACCTCAAGAAAATCGGCCTCCTCCACTGTGCATACCTGCTCGCCGTTGCGGAATATGACTCCCCGCCCCTTGCCGCAGGCAATACCCACATCGGCGTCTCTTGCTTCGCCGGGGCCGTTGACCACGCATCCCATGACCGCTACCTTTAGCGATTTTTCAAGTTTTAGCAGGCGTTCTTCCACGGCATTGGCGAGCCCTATGATATCAACCTCGGTTCGCCCGCAAGAAGGGCAGCTTATCAGCGTGGGGCCGCGCTGGCTCAGGTTGAGCGCTTTTAGAATCTCGTAGCCGGCTGTCACCTCCTCACATGGATCACTACTGAGCGAAACTCGAATCGTGTCGCCGATACCTAGGTGAAGCAGGATACCGATGCCTACGGCGCTCCTGATGACCCCACATCTTGGAGTGCCTGCCTCGGTGATACCCAGATGGATGGGGTAGGGCATTCTCTCTGCCAATGCCTTGTTAGCCGATACCATATCTGGCACATCGAAGGCCTTGACCGATACCTTGATGAGCTCGAAATCGAGGCTTTCGAGCAGTTCGATCTGCTCTAAGGCTGCACTTACCATCCTATCGACAGTGGATTGCTTCCCATCTGTTGTTTTCGGTAAGCTTCCAGCATTCACCCCGATCCTAATAGGAACATTGCGGTCTTTAGCCGCCAGCACTACCATTTTAATCTGCTCACGGTCTGCAATGTTCCCCGGATTCAGACGCAGCCCATCGACACCACCCTCCAGAGCGAGCAGGGCGAGGCGATAGTCGAAATGGATGTCGGCGATTAGCGGGATGGATATCAGGGGCTTAATTTTAGGGATTGATGCGGCCGCCTCATTATCGGGGACAGCCACGCGTACTATCTGGCAGCCGTATTCCTCTAGCCGGTGAATCTGGTCAACGGTAGCTTTAGCGTCGCGGGTGTCGGTCTTTGTCATCGACTGTACTATTACTGGCGCCCCGCCTCCAACGGTGACATCACCTATATGAATGGGACGGGACATGCGGAGCCGCATTATTGGATAAAACCTTCCCCTCTTATAAGGCGCAGAATATCATTGTAGCTTACCAGCACGACAAGCATCATTAGTATGACGAGGCCGATGAGATGGATCATCCCCTCCTTCTTCGCTGATACTCTTTTTCCCCGCCGGATGCCCTCGATGATGACAAAAACGATTCTTCCCCCATCGAGGCCGGGGATGGGGAGCAGGTTGACTACTGCCAGGCTCGCGCTGATAAGTGCGGTAAGCTGGATCAGGGGCCACGCTCCCAGTGCGGCGACCTCACCGGTCATCTGGGCAATACCGATGGGGCCGGCGACAGCGTCCCTTAATGGCACTTCCCCCGCAATAAGGCTGGCAAAGGCATCCTTCGATGCAACTAACAACTGCCAGTAATCACCGAGCCCCTTGGGGATGGCTTTCCACGGTGGATAGGCTCTATTTTCAGTGACAGGGCCCATCCCTATGCCTATTGCCTCTTCTCCCTCGGGCGTTTCCTCATCCGTTCGGGGGATAAGGGTTGTCGAAAGCAGGTTGTCATCTCGCGATATGAGCAGAGTGACCTCCTCGCCGATATTGGCCTCTATAATTTGCTTCGCATCATCGGAGGTTTTAACCTCTTCCCCGTTGATTTCCAGGATAATATCTCCAGTTTCGATGCCAGCTAATTCGGCTGGTGAGCCCTCGGCGACACTCACGACCTGAATCCCTCCATCCTCAACCGGACGCTCCATTGGTATCATGTAGGCTAGGGGGAGCAGGATGATGGGAAACAGGAGCATAAAGAGTGACCCTGCACCGAGGACGAGGAGCCTCGTCCTGACCCTCTTTTGCCCCAGACCATTAGGCACATCGGGGTCGTCTTCCCCTGCCATCCGGCAGAAGCCGCCGATGGGGATGAGGTTGAGCGAATAAATCGTTTCCCCCCTCTTAAAGCTGAGTATGCGAGGGGGAAACCCTAGGGCGAGCTCCTCTACTTTCACTTTGGAGCGTTTGGCGGTAATAAAGTGGCCCAGTTCGTGGATCAGAATGACCACGATAAGAATAGTCAAGAAGATGAGTATGCTGATGAATACGCTCATCCGTACACTCTCCTCCTGGCCCAGTCATCAGCAGCGAGCACATCCTCCAGCGAGGGGTGGGGGGTGCTATTGTGCTCCTCCAGGGCCTCAGCCACGAGTTTCGGGATATCTGTAAAGCTGATTCGCTCCTCCAGGAAGAGTGCCACCGCTACCTCATCGGCGGTGGAGAGTACCGCTGGGTAGGTGCCTCCCTTCCGGCTTGCATCCAGTGCTAAATTGAGGCAGGGGAATTGTTCGCTATCTGGAGGTTCAAAAGTAAGGGAAGTTGTGCTCGAAAGATCGAGGTGTGGGAAATTATTAGGAAGGCGCTCCGGATAGAGCAGAGCATATTGAATGGGTAGGCGCATGTCCGGGGGACTCATTTGTGCCTTGATAGAGCCGTCAGCAAATTCAACCATGGAGTGTATGATACTCTGGGGGTGGATCACGATCTCGATATTATCAATGGGCACATCGAAGAGCCAGCTTATCTCGATAGCCTCAAAACCCTTGTTCATCAAGGTGGCGGAGTCAATGGTGATCTTAGGCCCCATTCTCCAGGTAGGATGCGCTAACGCCTGCTGAGGTGTCACTTTTCTTAGCTCTTCTGTAGTGAGGTGGCGAAAGGGGCCGCCGGAAGCAGTTAGGATAAGCCTTGTGACCCGCTGCTCCTCACCACGCAGGCATTGCCATATTGCACTGGGCTCACTATCGATTGGCAGGATCTGTACGCCGTGTTTCTTTGCCTCGGCGGTAATGATTCCTCCTGCCATTACCAGGACCTCCTTCGTGGCCAGGGCGATACTTTTCTTAGCCCTGATTGCTGCCAGGGTGGGATCGAGACCTGCTTTACCTGAGATGGCCATCACCACCAGATCAACATCTGGGCTAACCACAATCTCACCCACAGATGACAGTTCGCATTTTAAGCCGTGTAGTATCTCCGATGAATGGGCTGAATCGATAGAAACAAGCTTGGGTTGGAATTCCTCGATTTGCTCTGTTAGGAGCGCAGAATTTCCCCCCGCGCCAAGACCGACTACCCGAAATCGGTCGGGGAAG